>LIUJ01000251.1:20523-22240 GCA_001462255.1 Fibrobacteria bacterium GUT77
AGAACGGGTTATATACTTTTTGTATCCCGTCGAAGCAAAAACCGTTATAGTAACGCCTCATCCTCTCAACCAATTCGCCAACGGAGCAACCTAACCCTTTCGCCCCGCTCTCAAGATGTTCGCCGAAATTTTCGACCAGCTCCTCTTCGGTGTATCCAAACATCGCGCCGAACTTCTCTTTGAGCGAGATGTCGGTTAGGTGATTCAACGTAGAAAAGACGCCCATCCTGGCAAATTTCGAAATCCCTGTCATGAACAGAAACTTCATATATTGCTCATTGGCTTTGAACGTGATGTAGCAATCCCGCAAAATCTCGCGCACTTCCAAAGCTATAGACGGCTTGGTATAAAAATCAAGGAACGGCTTGTCGTACTCATCGACAATAACGACTACCGGCTTGCCTTGCTTTTCGGAAAGACCGGTGATTATTCGGCTTAGCATACCGCCGGGCATAGTAATACCGCTAATATCTATTTTGTCTTTAGCGGCGATATCGTTCATAAGCAAACGCAACGACTCCATGACCCCGTCGATGCCGGCGGACGTACCCACCTTGCTCATATCCAAATATATGACCGGATAACTCTCCCACGCCCAATCGGTCTTTGAGATTGCTAACCCATCAAACAACTCACGCTTGCCGCTGAACAACGCGTCGAGCGTTCGGCACATAAGCGTCTTACCGAAACGCCTAGGACGCGACAAAAAGAATTGCTTGGCGCCATCGGTAATCAGGTCATAGACATAACGCGTTTTGTCAACATAGACAAGGCCTTCCCGCCGTATCTCTTCAAAAATTTGACGCCCTACCGGTAATTTTTTCATCTTCCGCTCCTAACTATACTATAATAACGGTACGAACCGTACCGACCGTGCCGCTCTACCACACGCCATAATTTATAAATATACATTACGCCGTGCCGACAACGCAAAAAAATAGGGCGTTGCGGCCACGCAACGCCCCCTACATACAACAACCACAGTTATTCCATTTTTACGGCTTATCTTTCGGTGTGAATGTTATAGTTTCACCGTTATTGATTTGTACGTTATATTTTACATACGAGTCGCCTTGAGTATTATCAAGTCGTATATCATAACTACCGGGGCTAACCTTAAGATTACCTAACCAAAAACTAAAAGTCTCTTTATTTGTAAGACTACCCGACCTATCGCCGACATGCGATCCGGCCTCGACGTTCTCTACCGTACCATCCTCTTTCAAATTAAGAGTCAGTATATTCGTACCTTCCCATCTGCTGTTTGGACCTGAATTTTTCAAGTAAACAAGATTTATGGTTTTTTCCGTATTGTTTAGTATGTTTACTACAGGAGGTCTATCATTTTCCGTAAGTGTAAGCACTGCGTGCGTATTGGCAATCCTCGCGTCTTTTTTATAATTAAAACTGCCGCTACTATATGAAACGCCAACGTTTTGGTCCCTACCTTGAAATACCACGGCATATTGTCCATTACCAATCCACGCGCCCCTCGGTTCGGAAATACGAACAGGAAATCCGGTATTGTTTTGCACCTTTAACGCCGGATACATATCATCCGGCGTTATCACAACGCGCACACTCTGGGCCAAAGATATATTGTCTTTACCATAAGCAAGGCCATTCTCGTCAACAAGTTTTACATTGACGGTTTCAGTTTTGCCTAGTACAATTTGATATACTATGGTCTCTCCGCCGTTATCAATAACCGCTTCGC
>LIUJ01000252.1 GCA_001462255.1 Fibrobacteria bacterium GUT77
ACGCGGCGACGGCGTAAGCCTAACAGCGTGCCGCGCCCCCCTAAGCCCCTCTCCGCCCGCCTCCACGCCGGTGAGCCTCACGCCCTTATCCTTAATAAAGGCGCTGAAAATCCCGATGGCGTTCGACCCGCCGCCCACGCAGGCGACGACCTCGTCGGGCAGCCGCCCCGTAGCCGCCCTTACCTGCTCGCGGCACTCCCGCCCTATGATAGACTGAAAATCCCGAACGATGGTTGGGAACGGGTGCGGCCCCAGCGCCGACCCGAAGGCGTAGTGTGTATTCCTGACAGTCCGCGTCCAATCGCGCATAGCCTCGTTGACCGCGTCCTTGAGCGTCCGCCCGCCGCTGTCCACCGGCACGACGCGGGCACCGAGAAGGTTCATACGGTATACGTTCGGCAGTTGCCGTTGCATGTCCACGGTTCCCATGAAGATGTCGCACTCCATCCCCAAGAGCGCCGCGGCGGTGGCGGTGGCGACGCCGTGCTGACCCGCCCCGGTCTCCGCTATGAGCCGCTCCTTGCCCATGAACCGCGCCAGTAGCGCCTGCCCAAGCGCGTTGGTGATCTTGTGCGCCCCAGTGTGGTTCAGATCCTCGCGTTTAAGGAAGACCCGCGCCCGCCCGCCGAGCCGCTCCCCGAGGTTCACCGCCTCATAGAGCGGCGTAGCCCGCCCGCAGTAGGTGGAGAGCAACCGCCCGTACTCGGCCTGCCACCGCTCGTCGCCGCGGAACAACTCGTAGGCCTCCCGCACCTCGGCGAGGGCCGGCATAAGTGTCTCCGGGGCGAATGTGCCGCCGAAACGACCGAAGTACCCGGGTCGCCCGCCGACTTTCACCCTTTTGGCCGTTGAGCTTCGTTTGCTTTTTGCGTTCGTCATATTGTAACGGTTTATTCTGTTAATGTGTGGTTTTATCTTTATCAATAGTATAATATACTATAAAAACTGCTAAATACAAAGTTTTTAACCGTCCTGATTACAGCTAATAACGATTGATGGGGGGCGCAATATGTGCCTTGGTGGTACGCGTTCCCGCATGAAAGGGGAATATGTTTATCTCAGCGAAGCCAAAATGTAGCGAGGGAGCGGTGCTCCGCAGTGCGGCGCTGTTTACCGTAAGTCCTCACCTTAATTTATAACTTGACCTTGATTTTGACTTTTGTAGTTGTCTTTATTATTTTATATAATACCATGGCTACAAAGCTAAGTAAAGAGTTGTTGCGCACCATAACCCCCCTAAAACCGCCTGACCGGCTGTTCGACAAGGATGCCGCGCTGTTGGAAAATTATTGTGCCGTTCTCGTCGATTTTGTGGAGGATTTTCCGGAGTTTGAGGCCGCCCTCAAAAAGGCCGTCGTTATCGGCGACGGCGCCGCGCTTGAGCGCAACCTTTCGCTCTTCGCCGAGACGCTTGCCAACATACACGCCGACGGGCTTCAGCAGGAGTGCGAGAAGCTCCGAAACGGCATAAGCGCCGCCGACCACGACAAACTCGAAGCCGATATAACGGAATTTTTGGCCTCGGTCGGCACGCTCTCCGTCGATATACAGATGGCGCAGCACAAGGCCGAAGAGGCCTCCAAACCCAAAACACGCAAGTACCAAGTCATATACGCCAATGATACGAACAGTATATTGGTGGCTGACGATATTCCGGTTACCCTCAACCTCCTGAGTACGGCGCTCACAAAGGCCGGTTACAAGGTAACCGGGGTAACTTCCGGAGCGGCCGCGCTTGATTTCATAGAAAAGTTTACCCCGAATCTCTTTATACTCGACATAGAAATGCCCAAAATGAACGGCTTTGAGCTCGCGGCTAAGCTACGCGAGGCCGGACAGACCGCTCCCATGATCTTCCTAACCGGTAATACTACCAAGGAGTACCTGCTACGGGCCGTTAAGCTCGGCGCCGTCGATTTTATCGTTAAGCCGTTCAACGCCGACAGCGTGACGGTAAAGATCAACAGAATATTCGGGCGGGCTACTTGAACGCGCCGGTATGTACAAACGTCGAAGGCGGCAAGATGTCTTTTTGCGCGCCGAACGCCAAGGTGCTGGTAGTGGATGATAACAACCTGAACCTAAAGGCCGCCTATAGGTTGTTGGGTTTATACGGCATCGTCGCGGACATGGCCGCGTCGGGTCGAGAGGCCGTTAGCGCCGTTCAAAAGCGCGCCTACGATTTGGTGTTTATGGATCATATAATGCCCGACATGAACGGCATACAAGCCGCCGCGGAGATCAGGGCGCTTGGCGGCAGGTACTCTAAGTTGCCCATAGTCGCCCTAACTGCAAACACAACGCAAGGCGAGCGGGAGATGTTTTTGGCGAACGGTTTGGACGACTACATGGCCAAACCCATAGAGTTGGAGAAGCTCTCTGAAGCGCTCAAAAAGTGGATACCCGCAGAAAAGACGGACGGTGTCCCCAAGGATGCGTTGCGCGTAATGGGGGAGTCGGCCGACGCCGGCTTTTTTTGGAAAGAGTTGGGTAAGGTTGGCGTCATAAACGTGGAAGTTTGCAAAAATCGTGTGGCCGGGGATGAGGGGATGTACCGCGAAACGTTAGATATATTCTATAATAAGGTGCCTATTGAGTGCAAAGCGCTGGCGGAATATTTAGATGCCGGCGACACGCAAAACTTCGCGATATTGGCGCACGGTATGAAGTCATCCCTCCTAACCATAGGTGCCATGGGGCTCGCGGAGGCGGCGCTTGAGCTGGAAATGGCCGGAAAGGCTGGGGCCAAAGAGCGTTGCGCCGAAATCGTCTCCGGCTTCGTAGAACGTATAAGCAATTTGCGTGTCGAGTTGTCGTCTATCTGCGGCCATGGCGACAAATTGCCAAAAATAAGGCTCAAAGGCGACGACGCGTTGCTGAAAGAAAAGCTGAAAGCCGCCAAAGAGTGCGCGGAGGCTTACGACGGGGGTGGTGGAGCCAAGGCAGTGGAAGCGGTTATGGCGTACGATTATGGGGAAGCGTCAAATGTGAGATTGAAGGGTGTTCGGGTGGCGTTTAAGAGCTATGATTTTGAGGAAGCGAAGAAATTATTGAATCTAATTTAGACAATAGTTACCAATCTATGGTCAACGTTGCCCTCAAAAACCATCAAAATAGCGTCAAAAACGCGGTTTTAGAAAAAAAATTAAAAAAAATAAAAAAAAGCTTGCAATTTGTAAAAAAAAGTAGTATATTTGTAAAACCAACGAGATTGAAACGTTGGATTAAATGCGTCGAGATTGCTTCGCTTCGCTCGCAATGACAACCTGGTTACACGTCATTGCGAGGAGCGTAGCGACGAAG
>LIUJ01000253.1 GCA_001462255.1 Fibrobacteria bacterium GUT77
CGCCGGGGCAAGCGTTATGCCGGAACCGGATAACCGCGCGGGCGTAAATGAATTTTCAATAGGGATAGAATTGACGGCGACCGCCGAATCCGGATTTACGGACGCCCAGTACGAGGCGCTTTGCCGGTTATGTGTTGATATTGAGGAACGCCGCCGCAAGAAGATGGTCTATGTGGGGCACGACATGATAGCGGGGGAGAGGGCGGTAGCCTTAGGGTTACGCAAGGAGCCGAAAGTCGATCCGGGACCGCTGTTTGACTGGGACTCTTTTTTGCGCGGCTTGCGAGTATGTTGAATTAATCGTTTATCATTCATGGAACTTGACATTAGGCCTCAGCTCATCAAAGATATCGTCTAACGACGAGTATTTACCCTTGTTTTCCCCCAAAACCCGCTTGACTTGGTCGTCGAAACACAGCATATCGTCACGTTTCCAAACTATTCCGACGGGAATGCCGGCGTCTTTGTCTTGGTCGGAGTCGTAAACCCTTGCCGCTTCGCGCATGGCGCTTTCCCTGTCGTTGACCGCGTGCCCCTTTGCTTGTAGGTCGTACAAGCGTTCGGGTATGTCTTTTTGTTGATCGAACGCGCGGCACGGCGCTATTACGTCTACTAATGAAAAGCCGCGGTGGTTCATGGCGGCGTCAATCATCTTTTTTACGTGCGCCTTGTCGTAGGCGCAACTCCTGCTGACCATGGACGCCCCGCAACTGACGGCGAGTTCCGTGATGTTGAGCGGCGCGCTGAGTTTGCCGTAGGGGGTAGTCGTGCCCTTATAGCCTACCGGAGACGTGGGAGAGGCTTGGTTTTTGGTCATGGCGTACATACGGTTGTTTAAGCATATTACGGTGATGTCGAAATTTTTTCTCGCGGCGTGGACGAAGTGCGCCGCGCCGATGGACAGCAGGTCGCCGTCGCCGGTAGTAACGATCACCGGGATATCGGGGCGCGCCAGCCTCGCGCCTATAGCGGCCGGCAACGGTCTGCCGTGTAGGGTGTGCATGCCGTAAGTGTTTAAAAACATGGGCAACCGCGATGAGCACCCGCTACCGGAGACCAAGCATACTTCGTTGGGGGCGAGGCCGTGTTCGTCGAGACACTCCGTGAGGGCGGAGAGCACGGTGAAGTAACTGCATTCCGGGCACCACGAGGGCGGTTGCCCGTTCATGTAACGATTCTGCGGGATCTCGCTCATTTTTTCGCCGCTCCGTCGCCGTTTGAGTTGTCTATGTCCTCTATGAATTTCTCCATATCGATAATGCCGGCGAGTTCCGCCTCGATTTCTTCGGGCGTGAACGGCTCGCCGCTGTATTTTTTTACGGAGATGGTGTTTATTCCCGTGTTCGTGCGTATCAGGGAGGCCAATTGTCCCGTGTAGTTTGATTCCACTACGGCTATGCGCTTGCAAAAATTGAGCAACTCCAAATAATGCCCGTTGATAAACGGGAAAAGCAAGCGCGGATATAGGCACGCGATTTTCAGGCCGCGTTTGCGCAACGCGGACACCGCTATACGCGTCATTGCCGCGCTGAATCCCCAAGATATGACGCAGATGTCGGCCGGCGGGCCGTCGTTTTGCATTTTGGCGGCGAACCGCGACTTGGGCATGGGCGGTTTGAGATCGCCGATGTCGAGCGTTTGCATATAATTGTAGTAAGCTTCAATCTTATCCATTTTGCTGAAGCGTTTGTACTGTTGCCGGACGCGGTTGTTTGCCGTGTTGCTCGGTATTCCCTTGGGGTCGTGCTCCAGTCCGGTTATGCGTCTGACCGTCGCGCCCGGCGCCGCGGCCGGCAACGCGGCGCCGGTTACGGTGTGCCCGTTGACGTCTACGTCGGCGTTGGGCCGCTTGCATGTCGTTTGTAGGTTTCCCAACGCGCTGTCGGTTAGGAGTATCACCGGGCAACGAAAGCGGCGCGCCATATCAAAAGCCTCAATAGTCAGGTGGAAGCACTCGTCTACGGTGGACGCGGAAAGAACGATCCGTTGCCCCTCGCCGTGTCCGCCGAATATCGCCGCCATAAGATCGTCTTGACTGTGTTTCGTGGGCATGCCTATAGACGGCCCCGCCCGTTGCACGTCGACCACGACGGCCGGGGTTTCCGTCATTGAGCAGTATCCCAAGAATTCCTGCATAAGCGACAACCCGGGGCCGCTCGTCGCCGTCATGGCCGGGGTATCGAAGAACCACGCGCCGGCCACCGCCCCTATCGCCGATATTTCGTCTTCGGTTTGGTAGGCGAACCCACCGAAAGCCGGCAGGTACTTTGCCATATACGCGCCTATCGACGTCGCGGGGGTGATGGGGTAGGATGCGTAGACACGGCAACCGGCGCTGATCGCGCCCAGCGCCACCGCCCTGTTTCCGTCTAATACGACGCGTTCATTCGAGGATGGGCACGCCGATGCGAGGCGCAGGGCGTACTTATTGACCGCGCGTATGGCCGGCAGTATGTTTGACGCCGCCGAATCAAGGCCGAATTTGAATGCCTCCGCGTTTTGCTCCGTTAAATTCTTGGCTTTGAGCTTTTCGGTGATTAAACCCAAAACAATGGCGTCGGGAATACCCAATATTGTAGACAACACCCCCAAAACAAACCCGGATTTCAATTGCGGGTAGTTGTGGATGTGCGGGCATAGGTCGAAATCCAATTTGAAAGTCTGCGTGCCGTCTGCGGTGTTGATTGCGCCGTTTATGTCGGTGCCGCGGTTGATTGCGTCATTGACACGGTCGACGCTACTTGCGCTATCGGCGCCGCCGAGTACGACAAGCGATGCCCTGCCCAGCGCGAAAACGAAGTCCGCCGATGGGCTTATGGGCGCTGCGGAGTCATCGTCTGAGACGGTTACCAACACACTGCACATCCCGCCGCGTATGGTGGGCGGAAAGCAATTGTGTACCGACGAGTGGAATCCCATGGCGGCGGCGGCCCGCATAAACGTGTCGCCGGCGTTAAGCACACCGTCGCCGGCTTCGCCGACGAGGAGCACCCGCAGGGTGAAAGGCGGGTCGTTGTTGTTTGCGGCGTCCATGGTTGCGGTATCGTCTCCGTTACGCTGGCGGTAGCGGCGGCAGTGAGTTTTTAAGGGCGTCGCAAGCGTCAATGAGCGCTTGGTACAGGTCTTTATCGGGCGCGCCGTCGCGTAGCGACGCCTCGAACCGCAACGCGGACTGGTAGATGTCGGTAATATCAAGGTTTCCGGCGGTACCCTTGATTGTGTGAACCAACTTTTTTGTGTTTTCAGCGTCCGCCACCGCCTCGTCAAAGCTTAACCATTGCTGCGGCAACGGGTCTTTGACGAAGATCCGCAACATTTTTTCGTAGAACGCCTCTTTACCCTTAAACTTTGCCGGTGTTGCTATAGCCAAGGTCGCCCCTCCTTTTTATGTTACTATGATATTTCGTACCGGTACGATTAAATATTCGGTCGATTCATTAATATAAATTATGGCATGGGTAACGGTGAAAAAATATTCTTTCGTCCGGCGAATATTATTTTATAGGATATGATAGTATGCACGCTTTTTAACCCCGTTATAGACGCCTCTTACCGCGTGGACGGCTTTGAGCTCGGCACAACCCGTTTGGACGTCGCGTCGCGCACGGTGCCCGCCGGTAAGGGGCTAAACGTCGCCCGCGCGGTCAAAACGCTCGGCGAGGAAGCGGCGGTAGCCGGGCTTATTCCCAAGAACGATATGCGCCGCTTTGAGGCTTTCATACGCGATTACGGGGTAAACGCGCTTCTATACGAGGCTCCCGGCGTTACCCGCGTGAACGTTACGCTACACGACGCTCAGGCGCGGTGCGTCACCCACATCAATAGCGCGTCGCCGCCGCTGTCCGTCAGTTTGCAAGAAGACTTTATGCGCTTTTTGGCAGGCCACGCGGGGGCGGATACCGACTGGTGCTTCAGCGGGAGTTTGCCCTGCGGCTTTGAGGACGACGTTTACGCGCGCCTGATACGCGATTTTAAGACCATGGGCGTAAATTGCCTCTTGGATACCCGCGGCATGGCGCTCAAAACCGGCGCGAGGGCCGCCCCGCGGATCATAACGCCGAACCTGACGGAGTTGCAGGAGTTTTTTCAGGAAGAGATCAAGGGCGTGCACCACATAACCCTATGCGGCAAACGCTTTATAGATATGGGCGTGGAATACGTTTTCATAACCTTAGGCCAAGACGGAGTGATAGCGATCCACGAGGAGCAATGCCTCCTCTGCTCCCCGCCCGATATAAAACCGGTCGACACGGTGGGATGCGGCGACGCCTTCGCCGCCGGGGTACTTGTGGCGCAAAAACGCCGATTCGCCTTCGCGGAGATGTGCAGGATGGCCGTCGCCTGCGGTGCGTCGAAAAGCCTGCACGAGGGGCCGGGGGTCATTACGCTTGACGAGGTTTGGCGGTTGATGGAGGGCGTTGAAATTACGTGTATATGACGACGGGTTGAATAAAGTATCAACGCAAAATCAACATACATTAAAATAAAGGGACGTTTAGACGATGAAAACAAAGCGGATATTGGTGACCGGCGGCGCCGGTTTCCTCGGCTCGCATCTATGCGAAAAGCTCGTGGGGCATGGGCACGACGTTATATGTTTGGACAACTACTTCACCGGACGCAAGAAGAATGTGGAACATCTGTTTGATTTCCACAACTTTGAATTGATGCGTCACGACGTAACTTTTCCGATTTACGTTGAAGTTGACCAAATCTACAACTTAGCCTGTCCGGCCTCGCCGGTGCATTATCAGTACAATGCCGTTAAGACGGTTAAAACGTCGGTATTGGGAGCGATAAATATGTTGGGGTTGGCGAAGCGCGTTAGGGCGCGCGTACTGCAGGCGTCAACGTCGGAGATTTACGGCGACCCGCACGAACACCCGCAAAAGGAGAGCTACTGGGGCAACGTCAACCCCGTAGGCGTGCGGTCGTGCTACGACGAGGGGAAGCGCGTGGCCGAAACGCTGTTTTTCGATTACCACCGTATGAACAAAGTTGATATAAGGGTAATGCGCATATTCAACACCTATGGTCCGCGTATGCACCCTAACGACGGGCGCGTAGTCTCGAATTTCATAGTACAGGCGCTTAATGGGAACGACATAACGATATACGGCGACGGTTCCCAAACGCGCTCTTTCTGCTATGTGGACGATTTGATCGACGGAATGACGCGCCTGATGAGCGCGGACGACGTAATCGGTCCCGTAAACATAGGCAATCCGGGCGAATTTACCATCAAACAACTGGCGGAAGAAGTAATAAGCCTGACCGGCAGCAAGTCAAAAATCATCTATCAACCGCTACCGTCGGATGACCCCAAACAGAGACAGCCGGATATCACGCTGGCCAAAGAGAAATTGGGGTGGGAGCCGAAAGTCGGGTTGAAAGAGGGGCTTGTTAAGACTATTGAGTATTTTAGGGGGAATTTGGAGATATAGTGAAAATCAGGCTCATTGGTATAATAGTTGTATGTTAAGTATGTATCGAAATACGGTAACGCCCGATTTTGGGGTATAAGGGGTATTCCATACAAAAACACTGATTTAGATTTGTACGTAGTGTTAAAGATTGAACGTCGTGGGCGGGGGAGCGGGCGTTTTTTGTTTTAATTTGGCGAATATTCGCGATTGATCACTCCAACAGAAACTCCAAAACGTTTCTAACCTTTATGCCGTCGTAAGAAGCGGCAAAATCTTTGTCTTGCGACAGTATCACTTTTTCGTGATTGTCTTTTATTAGTCTAAGGGGGGCGATTTCACGCTCTAGGGTACTTTTGTCGCTTAGACTTTCGCAGACTTGGAAGTATATTTTTTCTTTAGGAGTTTCGGCGATAAAGTCAATTTCAAAGTTCATGTATTTACCGATGTGGATTTTGTATCCGCGCCGCAACAGTTCTATGAAGACGATATTTTCCAGGATATGTCCCTTTTCGGTGTCTCTGTAGCCCAATAACATATTTCTTAGACCTATATCGACAATGTAATTTTTGCTTAGGGTTCTTAGTAACGCTTTTCCTTTTATGTCGTACCTTTTCAACTCATAGAAGATAAAGGCGTTTTGTAGGGCGGCTATGTAGTTTGGGACAGTTTTGTTGGGCGCGGATTGGCGCGTCGTCTCTTTGTTGCTCACCAAGTAGTTGCTTATGCTGTTTACGGAATTTACGGAGCCGATGCTGTGCGCCAGGAAGTCCGTCAGCCTTTTCAGCAGGGTGTGGTCGGTTATTTTGTGCCTTTGCGCGATGTCTTTGATGATGACTGTGTTATAAACGCCTTCCAGCATCTCGTATATCATCTTTTCGTTGAAGCGGTACTCCGCGACGGCCGGCATTCCGCCGTATTTTACAAACAGTAAAAATTTATCTTCCAACGTGGCGTCGCGGTTGAAGCGGTTGAAGTCCAAAAATTCTTTGAATGAGAGCGGAAGCATCTTTATCTCAACGTATCGGCCTGAGAGAAGGGTGGAGAGTTCGGATGATAGCAGGTAAGCGTTGGAGCCGGTTATATAGACATCCACGTTAAAATCCACCAAGAAGGAGTTAACGGCCTTCTCCCAGTTTTCGACCATCTGTATTTCGTCGAAGAAAAGGTACGTTTTTCTTTTGGGTTGGATGAGTTTTGCCACGTGTGAATATAGCTCTTCGTATCCGGTTATGCGGTTGAACTTCATGGATTCAAAGTTCATCTCTACGATTTGTTTTTGCTGAACGCCCATTTTAGCGAGTTCGCCGGCGAATATGGCCATCATCGTGGACTTCCCGCAACGCCTGATGCCGGTTATTACTTTGATTACTTTTTTGTCCTTGTAGTCTAGCAGAGTTTTCAGGTATTGTTGCCGGACTATGGCGGAGCCGTCTTTTTCGTGCATGGCTAAGGTTCCTTTCTAGGGTTTCGGCGTATAGAGCGTTTATTTTAATAATATACATTATGGCTGGCCAAAAGTCAAAAAGTTTTTGTAACTTTTTCCAAAAACTTTTTGTTAGCGCAAAGTTTTTGCGCTTTTTTCCAAAAACTTTCGACTGTTTTAGGCATTTATGTATAGAAACAACCCCAAAATTTGGACGTCGTGGGCGGGTGGTAAGCGGACGTTTTTGAAACTTTTTTGGCTTTTTGACCACCCGAATAATTATATTTAACGTATATGGCGGTTGGTATAATAGTTGTATATTACATCGGTATCGAAATACGGTAACGCCCGATTTTTGGGTATAAGGTGTATTCCATTATAGGAGCAACACTATGGACGCGCTAATCAAAGCCGAGTTGGACAACCTTGCTAAAATCATAGTCAACACTGTTCCTGTGGAGCAAATATTTCTTTTCGGCTCATACGCCTACGGTATCCCGCACAAAGACTCTGATTTAGACTTGTACGTAGTGTTAAAAGACGATACCCAAATGAGGGAGATAGACGCCGGCGTGGAGATTATGATGGCGATACTTCGCAAAAAAACGATGCCGGTAGATATCATTACCAAGAAGAAGCAGGATTTCTTGGACAGATTGGACGCAATCACGCTTGAGCGGAAGGTCGTCCGGGACGGGGTGTTGATCTATGGGTAAGCAACCGACAAATGCGCCTAATGAGTGGCGTCTCCTCGCGGAACGGGATGTTACCGCCGCAGAATTTTTGTCCAAGATGTATCCGCCCTTAAATGAAATCATAGCTTTCCACTGCCAACAAGCGGTAGAAAAGTACCTTAAAGGCGTTTTGGTCATATTTGGGGAGGAACCGCCGCACATACACAACCTCGGTGAATTGTGTATGTTAGCGGAAAAACATAATCCACAATTCTCAACCATATTGCACCTTTGCGCAAGAGTATCGCAATTCGCGATACAACCGCGATATGACTATGGTATGAGCATATCCGACACGGATACGCGCCTCGCTTTGGAGTATGCTCGAAAGATTAGGACATTTTTGGAGAAAGAAGTCCCTGGGATGTTTTAATTGAGAACCAAACGCTGACCCGTAAACTTTTTGTTAGCGCAAAGTTTTTGCGCTTTTTTCCAAAAACTTTC
>LIUJ01000254.1 GCA_001462255.1 Fibrobacteria bacterium GUT77
CCGCCGCTTGGGGTACTCCGAAAGCTGGATTAACCAACGTATCAAGTCCATTGAGGTACGTAAAGCCCTAACCGACGAGTGGGATAAAGCGGGCGTGGAACAAGGCGAGGAGTACGCCGCGCTCACTGATCTTATGAGCAAGACGTGGAGCGGGATGACCACACGCGAATACAAAAAGCACAAGGGCCTGAAAAAAGAAAATCTGCGCGACAACATGACCAATACGGAGCTGGTGCTGAATATGCTCGCCGAAGTCGCTACGACCGATATATCAATCATCCGCCAACCGAACGGATTTACGGAGAGCGCGGCGATAGCCCAAGAGGGCGCGAAAGCCGCCAAAGTCGCTCGCGAGCAGATCGAGAAAAGCACGGGCAAACCCGCCGTAAGCAAGCAGAATGCGAAGGATTCCGGGCAAAAACGGCTTGGACTGAACGAAATAGAGGGGGGTATGGAATGAGCAAGAAAAAAACACATAGCAAGTTACGGATACGCAACGGCACGGCTGAATTTCTGACATTTGCCTACCAAACCGGTGGGGACGGCGTGGAAATACGTGTTCAGGACGGTACGATCTGGTTGTCGCAGAAGAATATGGGCGAGTTGTTTGAGACTTCGCCCGATAATATAGGCCTACATCTGAAAAACGTCTATGCCGACGGCGAATTGTCCGAATCGGCAACTACCGAGGATTTCTCGGTGGTTCGAAATGAGGGGGGGCGGTTCGGTCAGACGAATAGATACCATTTTTGGGGTTGGGGCACCTACTGTCCAGAATTTATATTAATAAATAAAAAAAGCACAACCCTAATACTATGATTAGGAGGTCGTGAAGTGGGCGAATTTGAGAAAGATGTTCGTTGGAAGCAGCGCTTTCAAAATTTTCGTAGCGCGTTTAATCTTCTCCGTAGCGCGCTTACGGAGAGGGAGATTGATGAATATAGCGCCTTGGAGCAGGAGGGAATTGTTCAGCGCTTTGAATATACCTTTGAGCTTGGTTGGAAGACGCTCAAGGATTACTTGGAATACAGCGGCGTGGCGTTGACCGAGGCTACCGCTCGTACAGTCATCAAAGAGTGTGTCGCCGTAGGTATGTTTGACGAGGCCGGAATAGACGGTCATGTCTATTTGGATATGATCTTAGCCAGAAACGCCCTTTCGCATATCTACGATTTCGGGCGGTTCACGAATATCATATCCAAAATAAAGAGCGACTACCTGTCGGAATTGGAAAAGGAGTATGTGTTTTTTACGAACAAGGAGCAACTCGAAGATGATTAATCAATGTTCCTTAGGCCCGGAGCGCGTGGGCGCCATCGCCGCCGTGTTGGAGAAGTTTCCGTCGGTTCAAAAGGCGATGCTTTTCGGTTCTTGGGCGAAGGGTTGCAACACGTCGCGTTCTGATATTGATATTGCGGTTTACGGCGATGTGGGGATTCTCGAAACGGAGGAGATTGCCTATCGCTTAGACGAACTGCCGTTTATACACAAATTTGACGTTGTGGCGTTCGATTCGGTCAATAATGTAGAGTTGAGGGAGCATATTGAGAGGGTTGGGGTGGAGATATTCGTGCGGAATTATGTTAATGATTAGGGGTAACAAATGAAAAAATCCGCAGTAATCGGTTTCGTGTTTTGCGCCGTGTGTTTTGCGTTATTGTTCTGTTCTTGCGTCGGAACATCGGGGAAGAGCGGTGCGCAACCGTCTCCGTCCGACGATTCTTCTTCGGTGTCGGATCGTAGCGAGCCGGAAGAGGCGACGCGCCTCGTTGCCGTGGATGATGGCGGTCAGGGGCGGAGTGTTTCCGCCGTTGTTGACGAAAGTGAGAGGATGAGCGTCGCCGTGTATATGGCCGGGGAGGAGCGTAAGGAGATTTTGGGGGCTTATAAAATATTGGGCGGCGAGTTGGCGCGGGCGATCAGCGCGAGCGATAAATATACGGCGGTGAATCGTACCGACATTATTTTGGGTATTTTGGGCAAGGAACACATTTATCAGCGTAGCGGCTCGGTGATGGACGAGCAGATAAAGGATTTAGGTAAGCAGATCGGGGCGCAATATCTTTGCGTTGCTGAGATAAGCGAAGTTAAGGGCGGCACGTATTATCTTGACGCTCGCTTGGTAGACGTGGTAACCGCGAAGACGGTAAGCTCAGTCACGGCTGGGAGTAATTTGGCGGACATCAACGAGATGATACGGGTGGCGCGGGAATTGGCGGATGAACTTATCAACGAGAAAAACGCCGAGAGTAAGCCCGTTTCGGGGCGCTTGGTTGCGGATAACGCTCAGGTGCCGAAGCCGGCGGCGTCCGGCGGGCCTTATATCGCGGAATTTACCGATTTGAAAACCGGAATGGAGATGGTGTTTGTGCGCGGCGGGACGTTTACTATGGGTTGCGCGCCGGAACACGGGAATTGTCATGAGCACGAAAAGCCGACGCATCGCGTAACTGTTAGTGATTTCTATATATCCAAATATCCGGTATCGCAAAAGCAGTGGGAGAAGGTGATGGGTACGAACCCGTCGATGATTAAGGGTGATTTCGCGGCGGTGGAGACCGTTACGTGGGACGACGCGCAAGAGTATCTCTCTCGGTTAAAGTCGTCTACCGGCAATTTATATCGTTTGCCGACGGAAGCGGAATGGGAATACGCCGCCCGCGGCGGGGAGAAGAGCAAGGGGTACAAGTTCGCCGGGAGCGACAACTTAAACGACGTGGGTTGGTACAGCGGCAATACTCCTCATTTGGCTGTCCGCAAAATCGGCGCTAAGGCGCCAAACGAGCTTGGGTTGTACGATATGTGCGGGAATGTGTTTGAGTGGGTGGGGGACTGGTACGCCCCGTATCCGTCCCGTTCGCAGGTTGATCCGGTGGGGCCGTCGACGGGCTCTTACCGTCTGTTGCGCGGCGGTTCCTATTTTCTGGACGCGCCGTTTTGCCGGGTTCACACCCGTATGTTCATTATGCCGGATATGGATGTTTATCCGTCCACCGGATTGCGTTTGGCGATGTCGCCGTCGAACGCCGGGCCCGCGATAATCGAGTACGCCCAAAGCGGTAGGGCAAAAAAGGATAAGGTTGATAAGGGTAAAAGCGGCAAAGTCAACATTGATATGGTATTTGTACAGGGCGGAACGTTTACGATGGGGTGTACGAAGAATGTGAAATTATGTTCCGGGGATGAGAAACCGGCTCACGAGGTAACGCTCGGCGATTTTTCCATATCCAAATATCCCGTAACGCAAAAGTTATGGTACGACGTGATGGGAACGACAGTCCGTCAGCAACGCGACAATATGTTTATGAACACAAGGGAGCCGCTAAGCGGCGAAGGGGATAATTATCCGATGTATTATGTCAGTTATAAGCACGTTAGGGAGTTTATAAGCGCGTTAAACGCGATGACCGGTAAAAGATACCGTTTGCCGACGGAGGCGGAATGGGAATACGCCGCCCGCGGCGGGGTTAAGAGCCGGGGGTATGATTTTGCGGGAAGCGACAACGTAGACGAAGCGGGTTGGTACAGCGGAAATTCCGGCGATAAACCGCTTGAAGCGTTTACGAATTACAAAACCCCACCTAGATACATAAACTACAAAGGCAATCCCGACGATCAGTACGCTGAAGCGGACATCAATTTTGTGGAAATGGACGATAAGAAGAGAAATAAGATAATGGCTTCCAACAACAATAGGTTGCGGCCTGTCGGCGGGAAGAAACCCAACGAGCTTGGGATTTACGATATGAGCGGAGGCGTTATGGAGTGGGTTAGCGATTATTATAGTAAAGAATATTACGCGGAATCGCCTAAGGACAACCCAAAGGGCCCCGGCGCGGAGGATAGCGATAATGAGCGCGTGGTTCGCGGGGGCAGTTGGCGCGAGGAGGCGGGGCAGTGCCGAGTGTCGGCCCGATGGAATTATCCGCATGATCTTGGGGGGATAGACGTGGGGTTTAGGCTGGTGTTGCCGGCGGATCGTTGAATACCATTCGGCGGCGGCGATATATTATATTTATTAACGACCGGGTTTTGGCACGGTAACGTTATTGGCACAAACATCATCGTATAAAGGACAAACGCAATGGATTTCGCAAAAAAGATTCTCTGTATCGGCGCCGGCTACGTCGGCGGCCCGACTATGGCCGTGATTGCCGCCAAGTGTCCGCAGTACAAGGTCACGGTGGTAGACGTCAACTTTGCTCGTATAGCGGCCTGGAACGGCGACGCGCTGCCCATCTACGAGCCGGGGCTCTTGGACGTGGTGAAGCGGGCGCGCGGGCGCAACCTCTTCTTTTCCACCGACATCGACGCCGCCATCGACGAGGCGGAGATCATATTCGTTTCCGTCAACACGCCGACCAAGAGCTTCGGCGAGGGGGCGGGGAAGGCCGCCGACCTCCAGTATTGGGAGCGCACCGCCCGCAACATCGTAAAGGTCTCCCGCGGTGATAAAATCATCATAGAAAAGAGCACGTTGCCCGTGCGGACGGCGGAGGCTATGAGCAGTATCCTCAACGCCAACGAAAAGGGCATACATTTTGAGGTGCTCTCCAACCCGGAGTTTTTGGCGGAGGGTACGGCCATAGCCGACCTGAACAACCCCGACCGCGTGCTCATCGGCTCGCAGCTAACGCCGCCGGGGATAGCGGCGCGGGATCAGGTTGTGGAGATATACGCCAACTGGGTGCCCCGCGAGCGGATTGTCACGAGCAACGTGTGGAGCGCCGAACTGTCCAAACTTGTGGCCAACGCCTTTTTGGCCCAGCGCATATCCTCCATAAACAGTATCTCCGAATTGTGCGAAAAGACGGAGGCCGACGTGACCGAGGTATCGCGTACGATAGGTATGGACAGCCGAATCGGGAGCCGTTTTTTGGTGTCGAGCGTGGGATTCGGCGGGTCGTGCTTCAAAAAGGACATCCTAAATTTGGTGTACATCTGCCGGAGTTACGGTCTCACGGAGGTGGCCGACTACTGGGAGAGCGTGGTTGAGATGAACGAGCACCAAAAGCGCCGCTTCGTGAAGAACATGCTAAAGGCAATGTTCAACACGGTTGCCGGTAAGCGGATAGCGCTGTTCGGATTCGCGTTTAAGGCCGACACCGGCGACACAAGGGAGTCCCCGGCGATAGACGTGGCCGTACAACTTATCAAGGAACAGGCGAAGGTAGTGATATCGGATCCCAAGGCGCTTGACAACGCGAAAATAGATTTGGCCGACCGCGGCGGCAATGTAGAGTTCGTAAACGACCCCTACGAAGCGGCCAAGGGCGCGCACGCCATTGCCGTTATGACGGAATGGAACGCGTACAAGGAGCTGGACTACAAAAAAATATACGCCGAAATGGAACGCCCGGCGTTTATTTTCGACGGAAGAAACGTGCTTGACCACAAGGCGCTGTTTGACACGGGGTTCAACGTGTTTCCGCTGGGGCAGCCGGCGCTGAAGCATTTTTAATCCACAACGCATAGGGGGTTGATTTAATGTTGAAACCGTATTGGGTAATAATTAAAAATCATAATAATAATACCCCCAAATTGTTCCGAATTATGTCAAATTGTCTATCGAGATGTCACGCAAGTCGTGTTTTACAAGTTAGCGGTGACTAATTGCGAGTCGAGTTGCGAGATTAAGTATATAATTCCTAAAAAAAAACAAAAATAATTTTGACTTCCCGCAAACCGATATATTATATTCATAAGTAGGCCGTTACCATAAAACGGTAATGATTTTAGAAAAGGAGATACACGAATGGAAACTTTAGTAATTGAACGGAAAACTCTCCCGAAACGGATTTTATCCTATTTTGATACAAACAGCATTGTACGGATAGCACACGACGCCGACAATATCGTATTCACTCCGGCATCTGAATTTGACGAAGATGACGACATAAATCCCGATGATTATGACGACGACACAGACTATATAAACGCAATTCCCGGGATGAAAGAAAGACTTTTAGAATCACTGAACGCGCCGGTGTCCGAATTTAAACCGGCCCCGAGGAAATATTTTAATGTTTAGAGTAGACGTATCAAACCGCGCCGAAAAAGACATGGACACTTGTTTAAGCGCCGGATACGGCAGACAATTAGCCGAAATCATGAATACTGTCGAAGAAGACCCCTACAAACCGACACATGGATTTAAACGGCTGAAGGGGGATTTAAAAGACTTTTGTTCACGCAAAATTAACCGCAAAAGCCGTTTCGTTTATTCCGTCTTACCCAACGACGAAAGAGCAATAGATGAATACGGCAAACTGTACGACGGCATCGTCCGAGTACACGAAGCGTGGGGCCACAAATATAAAAAGCCAACATAACATCAACAAAAAATAAAATAATTTTGACTTCCCGCAAACCGATATATTATATTCATATAGGTTAACTTTAACTCGACGCGTCGACAGGCGGATTATAACGGCTTTTGTTGCCGATTACCTACTATTCCAATAGCTTGTAATTACCTTATAACTCTATGATTTTTAACGCTTTATAACTTTTAATAACCTTAAAAAAAGGAGTTTTTTATGAACACACGTTCTAAATTAAACGTGGTAGCGGTGGGGACGGCGGTCGTACTGGGGGGGATTCTGCTCGCGGGGTGCGGAAATAACAGCACCGGGAACACCCCTGTCGGACCCGGGGTAGGCAGTGGCAAATTTATCCTCACGTTGAAAACCGAGCCGGCCGGAAGCGCCGAATTTTCATTGTTTAACGGTACAACCACTACAACCTCTTCCGGGGGCACCGTAACGGTCGATTCCGGGGATATTACCGTGACGGTCAAACCCAAAAGCCCTAAGTACAAGTTTATTGAATGGAGCGGCGCGTCAACCGCTATCGACACTGTAGTGACGATTAAGATGGACGGGGCTAAGACGCTGACGGCTAAGTTTGAGACTTTGTACAAAATCACAACAACGGTGAGCCCGGATAGCGGCGGAACGATAAGTTTTCAATGGGGATACGGATACTATCCGGCAGATACTTCCGTGCGGATTATTGCCAACGCAAACGACGGTTACATACACACCGGTTGGGAAGGCGATACGACGCTTGGACCTGACCAATATTTTAGGTATACCGTGAACGCCAAAGACGTGGAATTCATTGCTACGTTCAGAAAATTGTATGTACCCCAATTCACGGCGGAACCGGAGGACGGGGGTTATGTGACGCTTGAGCCTGCTAAGAACGACTATGACAATGGTGACGAAGTAACGGCAACGGCAGTCGCGAATCCTGGTTTTGATTTCGTAGGATGGAAGAAAACGGCCAACGATACTCAAGTATCCGACTTTAGCTATTCATACACATTTACAGTTGACCACGACGCCAATACGTGGATTCCGGTATTTGAGAAACTATAAAAGTATAGCTTCTTTTAATCAGCGGTATCCCCTATTTTAAAGGATACCAGTTTTAGGTTAATTACTTACCCAAATGGAGGTTTTTGTGAAACACACAACATTTAAGTTTAGTAGGCGTCTCGCCCGAATGGCAGGAATGGCGGCATTGTTAGCCGCATCTGCCGTCTTGTTTGTCTGCGACCCAAGCCTCGTAGACACGGACAAGCTCGCCGACGCTATTAGCGGTGACGGTGATAAGAATACAACAACCGAACCGACTACTCCGCAGATGAAAACCTACGTTGGTTATGGAATAGACGTTTTCAACGGTCCTACCTTTGCCGAAGCTTTGAAATCTCCTTTGTTTAAGGACATTGTATATCAGGATACCAACTCTGCCGGTGGAAACTCTTACATAGACGTTACTAAGGTAGGGTCGTTGGAAACTACGGCCGAGAGTAGCGAAGACGTGAGGGATGTGTACACGAAATTGAAGGTTGCCGTCTCCGTCAAAGGTTTGAGTTTGGTTCCATTCTTTTCGGCCGGGTTCAAATTGCAATTCGGCAGTGAAAAGACGTTCAAAAGCGAGTCTATGTTTTATAATTCCATTTCATCAACAATAGACAGGAAACATACTCTCAAATCCGCGTATCAAACGAATCTTAAAAACCTCATTGATTCCGCGACGCTTGCCGCCATCAACGATGTCGCCAATACGCCTGAATTATTGTTTAACACGTTGGGTACCCACATTATCATTTCCAACGGTACGGGTGGCGCGTTGAACGTAAGTGCCCTGTATAACTCCGACGAGGAGATCAGCGACATGGATTTAAAAGCGGCTATTGGTGCCAGAAGGTTCTTTATAAAAGGTTCGGCCGGCGGAGAGTACGAAGAGAAATTAGCCGATGTGCAACGCTCAACGCACATAAGCGTACACGCTACCGGAGGGAACGTAGGAATTTTCGGAGCCTTAACGCTTGAGAACGTTTGGGACAGAGTGGATCAATGGACTCAATCCATTCCTGATAACGCGACTCTTTCCATTATCTATCAAACCGTTCCGATATGGGATTTAGCTACCGATCCCGCGCGCAAAACACAAATAGAGGATTATTTTTACGAACACGCGAATGCCATCAACAACGAATTGAACAGCTATTTCACGAAAAGCGCGAAGCCGAGAGAACCCGCCATTAAGAACGGTGGGATATATGTGATTAGAAATCTCGTTTCGCAAAAAGCCATTGACGCGACCGCAACGGTAACAGCACAAACTGAATCGAAGTGCAATTATTGGACCTTGTGTCTCCTACAAAATACGACGACAACCTACACAACAACCTACCCTGTATTGCTCAAAGAGAAAAACGGGGCGGTCGAATCAGCAGAGGCTAAGCTACAGCAATGGGTAGCCGTGGAATCATGGGAATATGAGGGCGAGGGGGTCTTCTCTTTCAAAAACGTCGGATACAACGCGCGCTCTTTGCACGCGTCAAATTTGAGTAATGATTTGACGACGGAGCCCACGAACCGCTCTTCTCCTTCGCAGTTGTTTAGGGTTGAGGATAACGGTGATTTAACCGTTTACCTGCGTTCCAATCTTAATGATTCGTATAAAGTTTCTGTCACAGATACGTCACAGAAAGACAATTCTCATCTCCGCCTTGACACCACTTCGAGAAATTGGACAAAATGGAGGATTGAGAAAGTAGGTCAGGTAGACCCCGCGCTACTAAAGCAACTCGCGTCCAAGTGATCGTTTTTGCGCGTTTTTTTGGCGGGGCTTTCCGGCCCCGCCAATTTTACTATCTGTTACATGTCATCCTGCGCCGCCGCGTTTAATTATGAATCTAATATATCGGTTTGCGGGAAGTCAAAATTATTTTTGGTTTTTGTTGGGGCGAATTGTGTCATAAAAAAGCTGGCTGAAGCCAATAAAAGACTTGTCGTGTTGCCTTCAAAAAAATTATTTTTATTTGGTTTCTGAATCCCCGCGAAT
>LIUJ01000255.1:0-1336 GCA_001462255.1 Fibrobacteria bacterium GUT77
CGCCTCGTTCCAACACATATACCGCAACATCATCTCCCCGGAGAGTATCACGGAAGACGGGTTGACCTTATCTTGACCGGCGTACTTGGGCGCCGTACCGTGCGTGGCCTCGAATATCGCGTGCCCCGTCAGGTAGTTGATATTCGCCCCCGGCGCGATACCTATCCCGCCAACCTGGGCGGCAAGCGCGTCGCTGATGTAGTCGCCGTTTAGGTTCATCGTAGCCACCACGTCGAACTCCTCCGCCCGCGTCAATGACTGTTGAAAGAATATGTCGGCTATAGCGTCTTTCACCAAGACCTGCCCCGCCTCCGGCTTACCGCCGCAATCATCCCACCCCACCGCCCTGCCGGCGTACTCACGCCTGACCAACTCGTACCCCCACGCCCTAAAAGCGCCCTCCGTGTACTTCTGTATGTTTCCCTTGTGCACAAGCGTAACGCTCTTGCGCTTATTCTGAATGGCGTACTCAATAGCCGCCTTTATGAGCCGCTCCGACCCACTCTTGGATATAGGCTTTATCCCCAAACCGGAGTCCTTGCGTATATCCCAGTCGAACTTCTCCTTAAGAAACCAAAGCAACTCTTTGGCGTTGTCCGAACCCATCTCCAATTCCTTGCCGGAGTAGACATCCTCCGTGTTCTCCCGAAAGATGACCATATCGCACCGCTCCGGATGCTTGACCGGCGAGGGGACGCCGTGGAAGTAGCGCACCGGGCGCAGGCAGACGTAGAGGTCGAGTATCTGCCGCAAAGCCACGTTCAGCGAGCGGATCCCCCCGCCGACCGGAGTGGTAAGCGGCCCCTTGAGCCCCAATAGGCAATCCCTAAAAACCTCGACCGTCTCGTCCGGCAACCAACTGCCGGTAGCCTTAAACGCCTTTTCGCCGGCCAAGACCTCTTTCCACTCTATACACCGCTCCCCACCGTAGGCTTTCTTTACAGCTGAATCGAGCACATACCGCGCCGACCGCCAAATATCCGGCCCCGTGCCGTCGCCCTCTATGAACGGAACGATAGGGTTGTAGGGTACCTCAAGGAGGCCGTTTGCCATTCTGACCTTTTCAGCCATCGCGCCAAACCTTTCTTTTTATGTATTTCATGTTATCCTAAATTACGGCGGGTTAAACGCCGCCGTGATATATAATATATATTATTACGTGGCAGGAAGCAAAAACTATATTATAGTATAATGATGATTTAAGGCGTTGTAAAAGAACACTTACAAAATTTTTGAAACCGTCTCATATTTTTTTTCACCAATCTCTTGACACCCGTCCGCCCATAATATATTTTATACGGTAGAGTGTCGAAATTTGCGGGAGTAACTCAATGGT
>LIUJ01000255.1:1496-8182 GCA_001462255.1 Fibrobacteria bacterium GUT77
GGGTTCGATCCCCGTCTCCCGCTTGTCTTCCGTTCATCTTCCGTTCAAAAAAGCGATATGTACCACCGCAAGAGCGGGTCTCCGGCAAACACGGCTACGGCGGTGCCGAACGCTAAGAACGGGCCGAAGGGGATGCGGTGATCATCGTTTAGGCTTTTGGTCAGCAACATTACCCCACCTACCACGGAACCCAAAAGTGCGCCGAAAGCTATGCCCAAAAGGGCGGTCTTGTACCCCCATAGGGCGCCGAGATACGCCATAAGTTTTACGTCGCCCATACCCATCGCGTCGCCTTTCTTCATGGCGAAGGTGCCCACCGCCCCAACGACAAAGAGCGTCCCGCCCCCCGCCAACGCGCCTAAGAGCGACAAAAGCGGGTTCGCGTACCATAACGAAACGCCGTCGGGAATGAACGAGAGACCCAGCGAAAAGAGCAGAAACGGCAGAGTAAACCTGTCCGGTATTATGTAGTGGCGGATGTCGATCACAGAAATCGGGATTAACAACAGCAGGGAGGTCACCTTGAATACCGGCGTTAAATTCACATACCACGGATGTAAGAGGGTTATATCCAAAAGCCGCCAAACCGCGATTAACGCCGCCGCGGTGATAATCTCCACTATAGGGTAAACGGGCGATATCGGCGACTTGCAACGGCGGCATTTCCCGCCCAATATTATGTAGCTTATAACGGGAAAGTTGTCGAAAGCGCTTATACGTCCTCCGCAACCGGTGCAATGCGACGGCGGCCACACGATAGACTCGCCGCGCGGTATACGCCATATCAGCACGTTGAAAAACGAGCCTATGCAGAGGCCGACAAAACCCAGGACAACGTATTGTAGGGCGTATAGTTGCATAAATGGCCAGTGTCAAACGGTAAAAGTCAATTTATCAAAAATCAACGCCCGCTTACAGATTGTCCAACAACGATCCGTCGTCTTCCTCATTTTCTTCCTCTTTGCTATCCCCGACATCCCTGCCTAAAATGTCACGCCGCATCTTTTCCATAGAGTCTAGATTGAAGGATTTGGGCATTGCCTTATAGCCGTTGTAAACCACGGAGCGACTAAATTCGTCTTGGACTTTTTTGACGGGCAGGGACTCTATCGACAGGCACGCCGCCCACGCTATCACTCCCACCTTCAGCAACCCGAAGATCAGCCCGCAAACATGGTCTACCCACCCCAAAGAAACCGTATCGGTGAACTTTCGGAGCAGGTACCCGGCCAACGTTACGACTAAAAAGACCGCGATGAACAGAATTATGAACGCGGTCGCGGCCACAAGCTGCCGGTTTTGGGCAAACCCGCCCATTACCCCCTGCAGGTCGCGAAAGTATAGGAACGCGACGAAGAACCCGATCAAAAACGCGGCGAAACGGAACACCTCGCGTATCAACCCGCGCTTGGCGCCGATAATACCGAAGACGATCGCAATCACGCCTATCACCATGTCAAAAAACGCCGCTGACATAATCTTAAGAACGACCTCCCAAATAAACGGTTACTTCTTCTTTTTAGCGTCAAACTCGTCTATACCGACAACGTGTTTGTCCTCAATGACAAATAAACGCACCTTGCCCCTCGGATACCGCCAGTGCTCCTGTTGCGCCCACGGTTGCTTCACATGCTCAACCGTCTTCGGCTCGCCCATGAGAAAGCGTACCGTGGAGGCCAGCATACCTATCTCGAAACGACCGTCGGCTATGCACGATTGGTCGGTGGCCGGTAAATCCGGGTTGGCCTGAAGGTAGGCGTCTATATCGGCCTGCTTCGGCCTGATGAGTTCATTAGACCCGCCGCAACCGCCAAAAACGACCGCCGCCGTCAGCAGGGCGGCGAGGCTAACTCTTCTTAAGCTTTTTGACATCATCGACAAACTCCTTCTCTGAAGAGTAAATGGTTATTAATTTGTCAAAACCTACTACGTTTAGGACATCGTACACATATTCGTTAGGTTCTAAAATGACAAGCTTTCCGCCGAGCTTGGATAGCACGCTTTGGCTGTAGATCAGCACATTCAACGCGCCGCTGTCCAAATATGTGACATTAGCCAAGTTTAGGGCTATAACCCGCTCGTCCTTCTCCGCGAGGGCGCTTATGTACGACCTAAGTACATTGGAATCCGTCAGCCTGTCGATCTTACCGATAACATCAACGACGCTGACCCCGCCTTTTTGCCGTCTGCCGATATCCATAATCGACCGGCCCCCCATGGGTTTGATGTTACGAAAAAACACAACACCCCGCGCGCCCGCACGTTATTAATATATATGATGGGATGGCCGAATGCAAAAAAACCTTTTAATCGTCAAAATCGTGCGTCGCCCCGCGTCCTACCCCCATGGCATCCTGCGAAGCCGCGCTCCACTGCGGCATGGCATCCACCGTCACGCTACTGACGTCTCTGTCGGAGTGCGAGTAGTAGGCGTTGCGCTCCGTCTTTCCGCGCCCCCCCTTAGACTCCAAAAAACGCGCCATTCCATCCTGCCCCGCCCTATACGCCCGCGCGACGGCCGTCTCCTCGTACCGGTCGGCATCGTTGATCCGCGCGCCGCCGTCGAGCAACAGCGTGACCAATTCTTGGTTACCGCCCTCGGCGGCAAGCATCAGCGGCGTGGTTCCGCGCACGTACCCTCGGCAGTTTACATCCGCGCCGCTCCCCATCAACGCGACCGCAATCGACCGGTATCCCCCTTCCACCGCCCGCATAAGGGGTGTAAACCCGCTCTTGTCGGCAATGTTCGAATCGGCGCCGCGTTCCAACAAAAACTTCACTATGTCTTCGCTACCCCCCCACGCGGCCTCAAGAAGCGCGGTGCGCCCGGATCCGTCCTGCCCGTTGATATCGCAAGGTGTCTCCCCGGCTTCAACCGCCTCGCCGCCCCCCTCACCCATTACAGCCTTCACATCCGCAAGCTTGCCGCTTGAACACGCGCTGATCAAGTTCATGACAGGACACCCCTCCATTTTCTTCACGAAACATAGTGACTTGTTTTACCGCGCCTAATCGCGGCCTATCCCCCCAAACTACTTGTCGAATTAGCGAGCGGAACTTACACACATGAATGAGGTGTCTCGAATATAAATTAAAACTACGCTAAAAAGCAAATTTTTTGTTAAAAATTTTGTAACGCGCCCGCGCTTTGATTATCTTTATCCGTAAATGACAACGCCAAAACCAAACACCCCGGCGCTACGCGCCACCCCTCCACGGAGGCGAACGACATCTCTTATCCCATTCTTTTGTAGGGTATTCAAAGGATGTGGCGGTTGTATTGCTATGACGGCGCTGTGCCTAACGACGACTGTATCCCAAGCGTCGCCTATAGATTACCGCGTCTCGTTTGACGGAATACTCGACAACCGCGAGTACGGAGCGCCGCCGAACCGCCCGCTCAACGACGAAACCTTCTTTTTCGCCCGCGGAACCGCCGAGGTTGGCTTAGCCGTAGACGATGAAAACCGGATTAGAGCCGGATTTATACCGACAGTGCGGTTCGGGACGCCGGATACCGCCCGTATTCCTATAAACGCGCTACTGTACTTCCAACACGAAAGCCGACACGCGCGCTTCCGTTTTGGGGCGTTTCCGCGCCGCTTCGGGGTGTCGCGGCCTAAAGCTGACTCGGTATCAATACGGAACGATGCTTTTCCACAAATCGGGGCGCTTGACCGCCTGCCCGCGTGGTTTTTCGGCGACGAAGCCGCCTACCGCCGCCCCTACGTACACGGCGCCGCGGTCGATGTCGGTAGCGATTGGGGCCTAACCGCCGGCACGTGGGTCGATTGGACCGGATTGCGCGACACAGCCGTAAACGAGGCTTTCTTATTCGGCTACGGCGTATCCTACGAGCGCGGGCCGTTCTTCGCGAGGCACGACTTCATGATGTACCACTTTGCCCGTCCTCTCGACCCAACCTACGGCGAAGCCGTGAAGGACAACGGCGGAATCAGCGCGGAGGTCGGGGCGGCGTGGGGTCATTTCGACAAGCTCAATGACCGCTTCCGATACATAGACACCATCGCGGTCTCGGCCGGAGTAATAGCCTCATTGGATAGAGACAGGGCCGATATGGTATGGCACACCCCGGCGGGCGGGTTCATAAGCGGAATGGTAGGCTATAAAATGCTGGCGATACGCGGCTTCTACTACGCCGGCCAGCCGCAGAGGATGGCTTGGGGCGGATGTTTTTATAACTACTCCGGTATAGAATCATTCGGACGCGGAGATGTGATTTTACGTTTCTTCAACAAAGATAGGATGTTAAAAAATACGAATTTAAGCGCTGAATTGACGGCGTCATTCCACTTTTTTGACGGAAAAATCGGATCGTCGCAACATTTTATTTTACACGCGGATTACGGTACATATCCAAAATAGTTCCGAACAAACGAGGTAAACGCCCGGTCAAACTCCCCGCTGTACGACAGTTCCGGGTTCCGCTTCGCGTTGGTCAGCTCGCTTTCCTGCCACTTTTTGGTTTGGATAATAAGCTCCTGAGCGGAGATACGCAACTTCATTATCCTATCCTTGTCGGTCTGCCACATCTTTATCCTCGCGTCCGACTTCGGTGAATTGAGCGACACGTCGTAGTCTTCGTCGCGCACCAGCGCCGATTGCGGCAGGGCCTCCGGGGAGTCCTTGGCGGCGCATATAAGCGTGTGCAGTCCGCGCAAAAAACGGGGAAAGAACGAGTCCAAATATAGGGCGCGCCCCCAATTCTTGTTCTTCAGGATAACCTCGTACTCTTCAAGCGTGGCAACTAAGGTGCGGCAGACCTGATTTATCGTCTTGGCCTCAAAATCCGAGAATAGGTAGGTTACCTGCGGCAATTCCTTATAAACGACGGCCTCGCCGTTCTTCTTTACCAACATATCGTCGCCCGGAGCGATTACCGTGTAGACACCGGACTCGTCGAAGTATATTTTTACCTGATTGTACTTTTTTCGGGTATTGTCGAACGCGATGTTGATTTTCGCGAGCGGTACCTTAAACTGCTCGCGCGGCGCCACAGCGGCCGTATGGTCGGCGGAGGCGCTACCCCCGTCGCCCGCCTGACCACGAACCCCGGCGGCGGCAATGACCAAAAGGGACGCGGCGGCAAGGCAATTTGCTATGTATGGCTTCAAGTCTTCCCGCTCTTTCGTAATTTGTGGACATTGTATTTAACCTATACCCGTATAAATAAGATACGTTACCGACACACAAAATTGCAAGAAAAATGTGGGGCTTATGAAAAAGCGGCTCTACGAGATCGGGCGGCCCCCTTGTCAAACGCCTCAATCAACAAGTCGCCGCCCATAAAACGTCAAAAAAAATTTATTGCACCGGCTCCTCCGCAATCAACATCACCTGCGGGTCCAGTTTTAGGCGCAACGAGTCCGGCGCCGGAAAGACATCGTGATCCTTCACCAAATGCAGATGGACATAACCCACCATGGGTTCCATAAGAATTAGTATAGCCGTGTCGGCCATATAGGGCAAAAGAACCGCCGGAACCCCATTGGCATCCTTGGCCGTTTCGTCGCGGTGCGTGGTCGCGCTGAACCATATCGAAATCCGCAACTCCTCCGCCAACGCCTTGAACGCGGCGAAGTCCCCGGTGTTGGAACCGGAAAAGTCGTACCCGTCCACAACAACCACGTCCGCCACGAAATGCCCATCTTTAATCATAGCCTTAATGCTGCCAAGCACCTGATCTACGGACACCCCGTCCTGCTTAAAACTCATAATCACACGATTGCGCGTAATCTTGTCCAACGCGTCCTGCACATCGTCTACGGACAACCGCCGCGCCAACTCCTCAAAGATATTCATGTACCAAGCGGTGATATGCGCCGTATTCGCCGCGAAGGAGACGTGAATGATGTGCTTGCCCTGTAGGAGCTGATCTGTCGCGATATGCACCAAACAGGCGGTCTTGCCCACACCTTTGCGGGCGGCTATAATGCCGATGTTGCCTTTGCCTACGCCGCCTTGGGTCGACTTCTCCAAAATGCGGAGAGGACTCTTCGATATTAATTCTTCATTAATCATTTTTTTGATTCCTTAGTTTTTTATTAGTTACTGTATTAAACACTTATTAAAAATTTTCTGGATTGCTTCGTCGCTTCGCTCCTCGCAATGACCGTCATTGCGAGCGTAGCGAAGCAATCCAAAGCATATATTAATCACTACTTCTTTTTGGCGGCCTCTTTCTTATCCTCTTGCGACGCCTTCTTCAGTTGCTCGGCTATGCCCGACGGTACCTTGCTGTATTTTAAGAATTCCATAGTGAACTCCGCTTTGCCTTGAGTTAAGGAGCGTAGCACCGTAGAGTAGCCGAACATCTCGCTTAGCGGTACTTCGGCTTCCACGGATGAAAAATTGTTCTCTTCCGTTGTGGAGATGATTATGCCTCGGCGCTGATTGATACTGCCGAGAACGCTACCCTGGAACTCCGTGGGAGTCTCTACGGCCACCTTCATTATCGGCTCCAAAATTTCGGGCTTCGCCTTCTCAAACGCCTGCCAAAAACCGCCTATCGCGGCTTGTTGGAAAGCTATGTCGGAGGAGTCTACAGGGTGGAACTGGCCGTCGTCTATCGTAAGCTTTACGCCAACAATGGGGAAGCCGATGATCTTGCCTTTTGCCAAACACGCCCTAAAACCCTTGTCGCAGGAGGGGATGAACTCTATGGG
>LIUJ01000256.1:0-1860 GCA_001462255.1 Fibrobacteria bacterium GUT77
GCGCACTGCAATCTTGGAACGGCGACGTTCTCGCAATTAGTAACTACATGCCCGCTCTACGGGCCTGAATGCGCACGAGTAACGTTTCAGAACGGCATTAGCGGGACGCTTGGGCGCGTTTCGGATAAAATACGCAAAGCGTTCGGCATAAAGACCCCGGTCTTCTACGCCGGGCTTGACGTGACTACGTGGCTGACAACGTCAAAGCCGTTGCCCAAATACAACCCGTTGCCGAAATTCCCGCCGCTTGAGAGGGACTTCAGTTTCGTCATGCCGGATACGTTGCGAAGCGCAACCGTCAAACAAGAAATAGAGTCCGTATCGCCGTTGATAAAGACAGTCCGCCCGTTTGACCTCTACCGCGGCGAGAAGTTAGACGCCGGTACGAAGAGCATGACCTTCTCCGTGGAATTTCGGTCGCCGGAAAAGACACTGACGGATGAGGATGTGGCTGAGGCTTGCTCGAAGATTATATCGGTTATGGAAAAGAAGCACGGGGCGGCGCTTAGGAGTTAGGTATGTTGAAATTTTTAGTTCCGTTATACTTTTCGGTAAACGCGCTCTTTATATACAAATACGGGGCGAGAACTCCTATCGGTTCTTATTTCGGAGTCTTGCTGTACGCCGTATTTTTAGCGGTTTCGTTACCGTTTTATTTAAAGTTTTTGGGTTCAAAGATTGAAAAACTCAAAAACGCGCATTTTGCCGCCGTATATTTCGGTATGCTCGCTTTATTTGTGTTTTTTGCGCTATTTTTGCTTTTCAAGATAGACCCATACTCAATTGACGTTGACAGATGGTCCGCGATACACGGATTTCTTAAAAACCTTTTCGCGGGTGAATTTCCATACTCGGCGCGCTCGCATTTAGGCAGTATGGCTTCTCCGTTACCGGTCATGAATTTCATAGCCATACCATTCTATTTTATGGGCGACGTAGGATATCTCCAGGTTTTTACGTTCGCGCTAACGGCGCTTGTCGTGTTTTTGACGCCCGCGTCCAAAAGCGGCAAAATACTGTTTATGTCGGCGTTCCTCCTGTCGCCGGCGTTTTGGTATGAAGTCGCGGCGCGCAGCGACATGGTCTCCAATATTTTGATTATGTGCGTTTGCCTGCTTCTTATTGAAAAAAACACGAATGGGAAGCCGTTGTATTATCCCGTAAAGACCGGTTGCGTTTGCGGAGCGCTTTTTTGCACTCGCGGCATTTTCATCATACCTTTTACCGTCTTCTTTTTCGCGAAAATCGTATCGTCCGTCAAGGAAAAAGGTACCGGAAAACCTTTCATTTTCACGATGTGCGTCATTCTTACTTTTGCGTTGCTTCTATTGCCGTTTGTGTTGTGGGATATCACACTTTTTACGCAAAATAACCCGTTTTTGATGCAAACGAACAAATCACCGACGGTTGTATCCGTTATCGCCGTTGCAGTAGCCGCGTTACTTTCTTTCAACGCTAAATCCGTTGGACGTTCGTTTCTAAGGACCGCGATATGTTTATTCGTTCTTATGGGGGCTACGTCGGCGGTAAAGACTTTTACGTTCGGCTGGGATGCGGCGATTTTTTCGCATAAATTCGACATAACGTATTATTCTACGATAATGCCGTTTGCGATTTTAGGAATGTTTTACGATTCGGAGAATCTTTTGACATGATAACGGATACGCAAAAGAGTATTGAGCGCAAAGTGATGTATGCCGTGGTTTTTATGATTTCGGCGTTCTTTTTGCTTCCCTTTATTTTATTCGGCGCAGATTCATACGTTACGCCTCACGATAATTTAGACGCGATTATTCCCTGGTACAAGATGTATCATGATAACGGGTTGTTTTTTCGGTTTGACGCTCCTACTAACGGTCA
>LIUJ01000256.1:2169-9771 GCA_001462255.1 Fibrobacteria bacterium GUT77
TTTACCGTTGATAATCGCCGTTTTCATACATTTCGCGTTTAAGCGTAGCGACGCTTTCTCATGGAAAACGCTACTGTTGCTGTTTTTTCCGTTTTTTTCGTTCTTCGCGACTTTTGGAATATTTATTTTAGGCGTTTGGTTTGCTATGATGTGCGCGCTTGGAATCAAGAACAGAAAGATTAATCCCAACCTATTCGTCGGTTTTTTTCTGCTTTGTATCGGGTATATTATATCGGACATTCGACTTTTTTACGTGATGCTCTCAAACGAAGTACCTTCGTTCAATCGCTCTATGGCCATTATACATCCTGTTGATTTTATAGCGAAAATACAAACGCTTTTCAACCAATTTGTAAAATACTTTATAAACGGGTATTTTTTTGCGTCGCCGTTGAACAATTTGATTGTTATGCCGGTTGCGTTGTTTGTTTCGTCGTGTTGTGCGGTTACCGCAATCGGTAAAATGAAACGATGCTCCGGAACAATAGCCGCTCGTATAAAGACCGTTTTTAACGAGAGCGCCCCGGACGTAAAACGGCTATTTCTGCTTGAAATCATTGTTGTCGCGCTTTGCTTTATTGCCGCTATAGACGATTCCGGATTGCTGGATAAATTCATCGCGAAATTTATTCCGGTATTAACTGGGTTTGTATGGAATAGGGTGTGGATATTCAATAGAGTGTTATGGTATGTTATCTTTGCGTTTTGCATAACAATCATCATGAAAAACAATATCGGCGAACATATAGGTAAGAAATTAAAACTACCGGAGCACTTTTCCAGAATATGCGCCGGCATTCTTGTTTGTTTGCAACTCGGATATATCACGTTAGTCCCGGTAATTTATAACGACCAGGTTAAAATATGGTTTGACCAAACCGTCATTAAAACAGGCGTCGCAAAAAAGATATTGCCAGGTATCGAGTATGATAAGTTTATTTCTTACAAAGAATTTTTCGCAACTGAATATTTTAACCGAATCAAAAAAGACATTTCCTATTCCGGTGAAAAAGTCGCGGCTCTCGGATATCACGCCAATATTCTTATATACAACGGCTTTAATTGCATTGACGGATACAATAACTTATATACATTGAGCTACAAACGGCGATTCAAAGATTTAATTACCCCTGAACTTGAAATCAACGAACTTGCAAGTGAGACTTACGACGATTGGGCTTGGCCTAGAATGTATTTGTATAACGAGAATCTGCCGTACGACAGAACACGAAACAAAAATACAACACCTATAAAACTCAATATCAACATGGACGTTTTTAAGAACGATTTTAAGGCAACGTACATACTTTCGCGCGCGGAGATCTCAAACTGCGATACTCTTGGACTTGAATTGGTGAAACGGTATTACGACGACGAAAGCATTTATACGATTTATTTGTATAAGGCTATTTAGAAAGTGACACGCCAAAAAATCTAAATTCGGAAATTGTGAGACTGTCTATATTTCAATATGTTTGCACAACAAAACAATATTAAGAAAACATTTCAACATGATAACGGATACGCAAAAGAGCATTGAGCGCAAAGTGATGTATGCCGTAGTTTTTATGATTTCGGCGTTCTTTTTGCTTCCCTTTATTTTATTCGGCGCAGATTCATACGTTACGCCTTACGATAATTTGAACGTCTGTATCTCATGGTACAAAATGTATCGCGATAACGGATTATTCTTTAAGTTTGACGCTCCTACTAACGGTCAGGACGGAATGTCAACGCTCTATTATTCCCAAATGGGTTTTTATTTTCAAAGTCTTTTGTTTTTGATTTTCAGCGATTTTACGGCTTACGCCCTCTCGTACTATTTTGCCGTTCTTATCGGTTTTATATCAATGTACATACTGTTGAGAAAGATATTCGGTTTCTCGTCAACATTGAGCGTTTTGACGGCCGTTTGTTACGCTTTTTTGCCGGTGTTGCCGTTTTGGAATATCGCCGCCGCGACTTTACCGTTGATAATCGCCGTTTTTATACATTTGGCGTTTAAGCGCGGCGACGCTTTTTCATGGAAAACGCTACTGTTGCTGTTTTTTCCGTTTTTTTCGTTCTTCGCGACTTTTGGAATATTTATTTTAGGCGTTTGGTTTGCTACGATGTGCGCGCTTGGAATCAAGAACAGAAAGATTAATCCCAACCTATTCGTCGGTTTTTTTCTGCTTTGTATCGGGTATATTATATCGGACATTCGGCTTTTTTACGTAATGTTTGTCGATAATGTGCCTATTAACCGTTCACTTTTCGCCGAACATCCGGTTGAATTTACCGCACAAATGCTAATGTTTTTTAGGCAATTCATAAGACTTTTGCTACCTAAGCACGCTTTTGCGTCATCACTGAACAATCTGATTGTTACGCCTGTTGCGTTTTTCGTATCGCTGAATTGCTTAATTGACCTGTTCAACATTATGAAACGACAACATGGAACAATAGTTACTCGCATATCGGCTACTCTTAATGAGAGTGATACCGACGTAAAACGGTTATTCCTGCTTGAAATCATTATTGTCGCGTTTTGCTTTACTGCCGCCTTATGCGATTCGGGATTACCGGATAAATTTATAGCAAAATTCATTCCAATACTAAACGGTTTTGTGTGGAACAGGGTGTGTATATTCAACCGTGTGTTATGGTATGTTATTTTTGCGCTTTGTTTAAAGATTATCATTAAAAACAATATCTGCCCGTACGTCGGTAAGAAATTGAAACTTTCTCGACGTTTTTCCAGAATATGCGTCGGCGTTCTTATTTGTTTGCAACTCTTATATATAGCTTTAGTTCCTGAGATTTATAATGACCAAGTTAAAACATGGTTTGACCAAACTACTATTAAAACAGGGATTGCCAAAAAAATAATGCCAAATATTGAGTATCATAAATTCGTTTCTTATAAAGAATTTTTTGCCGCTAAACTATTTGACGGAATTAAAAAAGATATTTCTTATTCCGGTGAAAAAGTTGCGGCTCTCGGGTATCATGCCAATATCCTCCAATACAACGGTTTTAACTGTATCGACGGATATAACAACCTATTCCCATTGAGTTACAAACAGCGGTTCAGAACATTAATTGCGCCTGAACTTGAAATTAACGAAGCACAACGAGAGCTTTACGATGATCATTCATGGTTGATGATGTATTTATATAATTCGGATTTGGATTACAATAGAACACGAAACAAAAATACAACACCTATAAAACTCAATATCAACATGGACGTTTTTAAGAACGATTTTAAGGCGACGTACATACTTTCGCGCGCGGAAATCTCAAACTGCGATACTCTTGGACTTGAATTGGTGAAACGGTATTACGATGACGAAAGCATTTATACCATTTATTTGTATAAGGCCATATAGACGGAACATTTAACAATGGGCATAAAACTGAAAACATAATGATTGCCGATACTGAAAATAAAAGATTCGATCGGACTCCGTTTCAACGAAATATTGATTATCTATGTTGGCCTGCACGCCGATACTACGACAAACGCCTGAATCCCCTCTCCTCGCCCGAACGCCGTTAACCCCTCGCCGGTAGTCGCCGTTAGGCCTATGTCGCTTTCTTGTAGCGACAGCATCGACGCTACGGACTTCTTTATCGCGGGAATGTGGTCGGCTAAGTGCGGCCTTTTGGCCTCTATAGATATTGATACGTGCGTTGGTTTCCATCCGCCTACCGATAGCGTTTCTACGGCTTTTTTTAGATATACGCGGCTGTCGGTTTGTCCGTTTCGACACAAGTCGTCGCTGATTTTTCCGAGGATATTCCGGCCGGATACGCCGGAAATCGCGTTTGTCAAGGCATGCAAAACAACATCCGCGTCGCTGTTGCCTTCGAGGCCTGCGCAGTTTGGAATTGTTACACCGCCGAGAATCAACGGCTTTGACGAATCGACCGGTTCAAAGCGGTGCGAGTCTTGGCCTATGGCCGATACGAACGCGTTGTTATTGGCACCCATGAATAACCCCCTTTATCGTCGGGTAATCTGGCAGATAGTCATTTATGTAGTACAGTCTCTCCAACGCCGTCGAAATGAACTCGCGGTAGCGCGGTTTGCCTTTGTGGAGGGATAGGTTGGCGTAGGCTCCGAGCGCCTGCATCAGCCGTTGGGCAGCGCAAACGTAGAAAGCGCCGCTCTCCGAGGATGCCTCGGCTTTAGATAAGTAGTAGCCTACCAAATCGTCTATCATGCCGTAGCCGAGATCGACGTACGGATCGAAGATCAGCGAGGCGGCGTCGTAATGCGGCGGTCCGAGGCGCGCGCCTTGGTAGTCGACGAATCTTATGTGCCCGTCGGTTATTAGGATGTTCTCCGATTGAAAGTCGCGATGCATACAAACGGCCGGAATGCCGGCCGCGTACTCCGCCATTTTGCGCCGCTCGTTCTCCCATTCGGCGGTAAGCAACTCTTCCTTGGCAAAAAATTCCACCACGCAGTGCCGCGCGAAGTAGCTCGTCTCCCAAAGAAACGTCTCAACGTCCATCGCCCGCGAGGCGATGTAGGGGCAGTTCGTAACGTCTTGGCGGTGCCATACGGTAAGGGCGTCTATAACTTTGCGATAGGCGTCCGCTATGATAACGCTTTGTCCGACGTGGTCGAGACAAAAACGCCTTAACGTCACGTCGCCCAAATCCTCCTCAAGAATGAGGCCGTGGAGCGGATCGCTCGCGTGTATTTTGGGTAGAAACGGGACTGTGCGAGACAGGCGCGCCTCTATCCCCAAGAAACGCGGCCAGTCCTCGTCGCCGCTGTCCCATTCTACTAATATGTATGATTTTTTCGCGCCCGATACCCTGAAGAAGCGGCGCGTAGAGGCGGCTTGGCCGGCCAGTTCGGTTTTCCACTCCGCTACGTCAAAGTTCTTTATTGACGCTTCTAAAAACGCGAGTTGCGCGGGGGTCAGTTCCACATCCGTTTCTATTGTCGATTCCATGGATTAATCCTTTCCGTCTCTATCATTGTAAGCGCTTCACGCGTGCCTATGTCCATCCACCATGAAGATTCTTTATCGGGGATGATAATATCGGGAACATGCCCGGCCGCAGATACTCTTTTCCATATCGGAATTATTGAAAAATCATCCGCGTCAACAAAGTTTAAAAATTCCCTTCTGTAAAAAGCTACTCCGGTAAATTCGGCTTCCGAAACCGCTCTTGTTGATGCCAACGCCTCCCTATCCTCTGAAACGCCGAGAAAATCTTTGGTGGCGTTATCGTACAACACCGTCCCTTTGCTACTTGTGGGGATTGATACAAGAGAACAAATACGCCCGCTTTTAACAAACCTATCCGCCAATTCCGCTATATCAAATTTGTGCAGAATATCGACATTGACGATAAGAAAAGTATCGTCCCCGCTTAAAAACTCCCTCGCGAAATACAGCGCTCCTCCCGTTCCTCTTATTTTATCACTCTCATAAAACAACTCAAACGGTACGGGCGACTCTCGTTGATACCGCTCCATCAATTCATGTAAATAATGCGAGTTGACGCCTATCGCGGAGAAAACGCCTGATTTTTGCAGTACGCGTAAATTATGCGCCAAAAGCGGTTCGCCGCGTACGGGCACCAAGGCTTTGGGCAACGTGTCCGTAATAGGCCTCAAGCGTGTGCCGAAACCCGCAGCAAGTATGAATCCGCGCATACCGCGCCTACTCCTTGTAGTAAGAAACCGTCTTGAATAATTCGTACCACAGCCCGTAACCCCTCTCCCACGACACCCTGATTTCCTCCACGCTTTCGCCGAGGGCAAGCGCACCGCGCAGTTCCGTATCGCCGGCGAGGATGTCGAACGGCATCTTTTCGCGCTCGTACTCGTAGGGCGGATCTTTGTACTTGAACTTGTCCCCGTACCGCTTTATCACGACGCCGAGGATGGCGACGGTGGTCTCCACCGGTCTGTACGCTTTGGGGTCGGTAACGTGTATCTGTGCGCCGCCGCAGAGCTCCCCATTCCACTTTTGGAACGTGGGGATGAAATTGTGTTCGCGGAAGAGGCAACCGGGCAATTTTTTGGCGTTTAGCGCGGCCGTAAGCTCCGTAGCGTTGATAAACGGCGCGCCGAAAAGCTCAAACGGGCGCGTTGTTCCGCGCCCCTCAGATAGGTTTGTCGCCTCAAGCAGTACCTGTCCCGGGTATACTATAGCCGTATCGAGCGTGGGCATATTGGGCGACGGCAATACCCAGGGTAACCCGGTGTCGCTCCAAAGCGAGTCGCGCCGCCAGCCGTCCATCCATACGACGTTGACGTCGGCGCCGCCTACGTATGATTTTTTGATAAGGAGCGCCATCTCCCCCATTGTCATCCTGTGGCAAAGCGGGATGGCCGCCCCGCCCACGAACGAAAAAAAGGTTTCGGAAAGCATAGGACCGTCGACGCCTATCCTGCCGATGGGATTGGGCCTGTCTAAAACCCAAATTGGAATACCGCTCTCGGCGCAGGCCTCCATACAATGCTTGAGCGTCCACACATACGTATACGGGCGGGCGCCAACGTCCTGCACGTCGAATATCACGGCATCAATCCCGTCAAGCATATCCGGCGTAGGTTTGCGGTACTCCCCGTAGAGGCTGTAGACGGGTATTTTGAGCGTGGGATGTATGCTTCCCTCCCATTCAACCATATTGTCCTGCGTCTGCCCGAAAAGCCCGTGCTGCGGGCCGAAAATCGCGGAGAGAACCGGCCAACGAGCGCCATCTCGGAGACCGCCGTCGGCAAAAATGTCGATTATATGCCGATAGGACGAATCTACGGACGCCGCGTGGCAAACAACGCCGACACGCTTACCGGCAAGCGGCTTAGGCACATCGGCGGAGAACCTGTCTAACCCGAATTTGACCAATTATTTTGTCCCCCTTACGGATATTCCCGTGACACGAATCGTTGACACGTTAAGTCAATATATCTGATTTATTTGTTAAATATAATATTTTTTAACGCCGAAATCAACCGATAAAAACCAAATACCTAAGTTTTACGCTATTGCGCTATAATGATATGGTGTACACAACGGGCGGGGTCACGGAGCTACCGTTTTATGCGTTTTAAAATAAAAGGGGATGCTGAAACGAGTTCAGCGTGACGGAAATAGGGGGTACACCGTCACCGCGGGGCTTGGTCCGCAATCCCCAATCTTAGCCATCCGAATTATTCAACTTTATTAAATATGCATTATGGGAATGGTGAAAAGCAAATATTTTTTTTTAAAATGTTAAGATTGAAGATAAACCCTGTTACCGCCGTACCCGCCTATCCCCGTAGAGCCCGAAAGCCGAAACCGGCAGAGGTTAGGCCGGTGTCACCCCACATTCAGTTCCGTTTGAGCGTCTACAACGTCCCTGTTTACCAACTCCAACGCTTCGTGCATCTTGTCGCTGACAACCGGGTCGACAATTCTATCACGTAGCGTCCTTAGTAGCTGTATCGTCATCCGCAGTATCCGTATCAAATCCCCCTCCGGCACGCCGAATCCGGCCAACTGCTTAAGGTCGCAACCGCTCGCCCACGCGAACACCGGCGCGGCCATTGAGAAATCCATCTCCCTTATCGGATTCGCTATGTTGTACTTAATCTCCTTTTGA
>LIUJ01000256.1:10022-12535 GCA_001462255.1 Fibrobacteria bacterium GUT77
GACCACCGGCAACTGCGCCGCCGACACATCCTCAAAATCCCTGCTGTAGTATAACTCCGCCGTCTGTATCTCGTAGCCGCTCACCGCCGCCGCCAACTGACCCTTGGGCGTAAGCTTCGTCCCGTCCAAAAAGCCGCTCGCCTGCAAAAATTTTATCCTATTCCTTATCTGCGCCTCCTCTTTTTGGTATATCTTCGACATCGAAAAGACGCCTTTGCGGAAGTTGTGCAAACTCTTGCGGAAAATATCGAACGCCCCGTCGCCGAACTGGCTGTACAAACTCAATATCGTCGAATACGAGGCGTAAAACCGGCTGTTTATACGCTCGTTGACACCGTAAAGTATGCGCTCTATCTGATCGGGGTCGGTGGCCTCCGGGATCACCTGTGAATAGACGTAGCCGACCTCGTCCATCCCGCGGCGACCGGCGCGGCCCGCCATTTGATTGTACTCGCGTGTCATCAAATAGTTGAACTGCACGCCGTCGAATTTTTCCAACTCATCAAATATCACAGAACTCGCCGGCATGTTGACGCCTAAGGCGAACGTCTCCGTACAGAAGAGTAGCTTTATCAACCCCATAGTGAAAAGCCGCTCAACAATCTCCTTAGCCGCCGGCAGTATCCCCGCGTGGTGGTAGGCGCAACCGGATTCCCACAGTTGCCGCAAAAAGTTCAGCCGCTCGTAGTCGCCTATCCCGTACTGGCGCACCAACTCATCCACAAGTTGCGATACCCGCGCCCGCTCCGCGTCCGTCAACAGATCCAAATGCATCATGTGCTGTTCGGCGTTGCGCTCGCACGCCCGGCGGTTGAAGCAGAAGTAGAGGATCGGCAGGTGCCCCTCACGAATCGCCAACTGCACTATCCTCCGCGACGACGGCTTTCGCCGCGAAAACCGCTTTCGCACCTCCGGGTTGCTCTTAAATTTGCGCCGGATGCCCTTTATGGTGATGAACCCGAACTTGGGATGGTAAAAGGCGTGTTTGAGCGGGACCGGCCTATGCGTCTCCTCAATCACTCGAAACGTTGTGTTTCTAACCGCCCCCATCCAAGTGGCCAACTCACCGATATTGGGCACCGTGGCGCTAAGACACATGAAGCGTATGCCCGGCGGGGCGAGGATGATGCTCTCCTCCCACACGGTACCGCGCTCCGGATCGTCCAAATAGTGTATCTCGTCAAATATCACATAATAAATATCGTCCAACCGCCCCGAATTTTCAAGTATCAAGTTACGGAATATTTCCGTAGTCATTATAAGGAGTTGCGCGTCCTGGTTGATAGTCACATCCCCCGTTTGAATGCCCACGGCCTCGTCGCCGAAGCGCCTACGGAAGTCGCGGTATTTCTGGTTCGACAACGCCTTGATGGGCGCTGTGTACACGGCGCGCTTACCCTGCTTAACGGACTCCTCGACCGCATACTCGGCGATAAGCGTCTTCCCACAACCGGTAGGGGCGGCGACTATCAAAGATTCACCGTTGTCAATGGCCTCGACCGCGGCTACTTGAAACGGGTCGAGTTCTAAATTCTGATATTTCACTACGCTTAGCCTCCTGCGGCTTACGGTACTTGTTCAAAGTAATATAATATATTCGCGGCGGATTCGCCAAATACAAATTGCTACTCAAACCGCAACGCCTGAATCGGATTGAGCCGCGCCGCCTTCCGAGCCGGATAGAACCCGAAGAAAACGCCCACAAACCCGGAAAACCCCATAGACATCAGTATCGTCTCTGGCGCAAAGACCGTCGTCACGCCTACAATGTCGTTCATCACCCAAATAAGCGCTATAGACAACGCGACGCCGATGAGCCCGCCCATTACGCTCAGCACTACCGCCTCTATCAAAAATTGCATAAGTATATCCCCCTCCCGCGCCCCTACCGCCATACGAATTCCGATTTCGCGCGTACGCTCCGTTACCGATACGAGCATGATATTCATTATCCCTATCCCGCCCACAACTAAGGATATTCCGGCAATCGCGCTGAGCAACATCGTCATCACCTTCGCCGTCTCCGTCGCCCGCTCCATCATCTCCGACTGACTACGGATGTGGAAGTCGCTCTCCTCCGACGCCGACAGGCGGTGAGACGCCCGTAGCGCCTCTTCCGCTTGCGTCCGCACTTCGTCTATCCCATCCATGGATTCCGTGCTGATCATTATTTGGTTCACGAAGCGCGTCGTCCCGTTCATTCGTTGCATGACCGTCGTGACGGGCATGAGTACGATGTCGTCTTGGTCGTCGCCCATCGCGCTCTGACCGCGTTCCTTCAAAACGCCGGTTACCTTGACGGGGATCGTGCCTATGCGAACGGATTGTCCTACGGGGTCGAGGTTGGGAAAGAGTTCATTAGCTACCGTCTTGCCGATAACGGCGATTTTCGCCGATGATTTTATGTCCCGCTCGGTAAACATGACACCGTCGGCGAGTTCCCAACTGCGTATCGCGAGATAGTCGGCGGTAACGCCGAGAACCTGCGTGCGCCAATTGCCGGTGCCGCCGAC
>LIUJ01000257.1:0-767 GCA_001462255.1 Fibrobacteria bacterium GUT77
AGCGATAACCCGCGTATCTTTAATCAGCCTTCTTAATTGCGTTTTAAGTATTTCGTGATCAACAGAATCAAAATATTTACGAATGTCAAGTTTCAGGAAGTAAGGCGCGGTTTTACATTTATCAAACGCGTAAAGGACGGCGGCATCGGTTCCTTTTCCTTTACGGCAAGCGTAACTGTGATTTATTAACGGACGTTCAAAAACAGGCTCCATGACGTTCATTACAGCGTGATGCATTATCCGCTGTTCAAAAGGCGCGGTGCTGATGGTTCGCAGTTTCGGGTCTGTTACCAAAAAAGACTTATATCCGCCCCATCCGCAATTTAACGTTAACAATTTATTACGCAGCAAAGAAAGGTTTGCGTCAAGATTTTTGCAAAAATTGACGGCCGAAGGGCTTAAGCGTTTTCCGCGAATTGCTTTAAGAAACGCTAAACGAATATTGTTATAATCCACAATCTGCTCAAAAAGAAAGTTCTGTCTTTTCATTTAACGCCTGTTCCTCATTTGAAGATTCCATGTTTGAAAAAAGATGTATAAAAGCTTCGCCGTATTGCTTTACCCTCGCTTCACCGATGCCTGAAATTGAAAGTAAATCTTTTGCCGTTTTCGGCGGTTTTTTAACCATACTTGCCAATTGGTCATTGGTAAAAACGGCGTATACCGGAATACTTGCTTTATCTGCGATTTCTTTCCGTAAAGCGCGAAGTTTGTCATAAAGCGCGTATTCTACCGGATTTAATACTTCGCGGTAATCTATGCGCTGA
>LIUJ01000257.1:992-2863 GCA_001462255.1 Fibrobacteria bacterium GUT77
AACCAGAAAAACCCAGCCGGTTCCCCGCTCGCCGTCAATTAATCTTTTGTCTATATTTATAACGCGGTGAGAACGCAAGAAGGCGTTTATTTCGTCGGTTACAGATTTTTCGCCAAAAGGACTAACAAAAAAACTGGCATATTGGGTTAAAAGGGCCATTAAATGTTTTCCTCCAAAAACGCTTAAAAAAATTCACCGCCTGCGGCGGATATGTTCAGCGGCTCTGTCCGCCGACAAAATTCCCCGTGAACCTCGAAGGGCGCGTCCGCCGGAGGCGGACGTACGCGCATCGCTTCCGCCCGCTTAACGCAGGCGGGCGCTCCGCGCTTTTCGCCCTTCTCGGAACGCAGAACTCAGGGGCGCACCAGCCGGAAGCCGCCGTTGACGTAGCCCCGATAGGACGGGGTAAGGTTGCCCCGAAAGGCCGAACGGACATAACCGGCCGAATCGGACCAACTCCCGCCGCGCAGCACGCGGTAAGCGCCGAAAGACGGCCCCCAAGGGTCGGTCTGCGAACTGTTTGAATAACTACCATACCAGTCCCAGCACCACTCCCACACGTTCCCGCTCATGTCGTGTATTCCTAAACTGTTAGCTGTTTTTGTTCCGACGGGCTGTGTTCTTCCACCGCTGTTTCCGTCATACCACGCCACAGCGTCAACGCTGTTGCTCCCCGAATACGTGTAGTTTTCAGGAGAACCTTTGCCGCCTTTAGCCGCGTATTCCCATTCCGCTTCGGTAGGAAGACGGTAGCCGTTGGCGTTCCAGTCGCAGGTTATACCGTCCCCCGAGCCGCGGTATGCGGGCGTAAGCCCTTCCTTTATACTCCGTTTGTTGCAATAGTCTACCGCGTCATACCAGCTTACGTTTTCCACCGGCAGGTTATCACCCTTGAAATTACTCGGATTGTTTCCCATTATTTCCCGCCATTCCCTCTGCGTTACTTCGTACTTGCCCATGTTGAAACTTTTTACCGTTACCCAATGCGCGGGCCTTTCGCTGTCATCCCCGCCGTTCGGACTGCCCATTTGGAACGTGCCGCCTTCAACGCGAACGAAGCCTGCGGGCGCGCAACCAAGTTTTACGGACAAAAGCGGTATTTTTGAAAGCCCGTCCCCTACCGCGCTGTAATTCTCATAACCGCCCACTATGATGCCCGCGTTTTCAACGTTCAATATCTGCGCGGTAAACATATTCGACTGCCCCAGTTTGCGGACGTTTCCGGCAAGCACGTACTGCGCGTTCAGCGCCTGCCCGATTCTTTTGATGTTACCCTCTTCGGTTAAATCGGAACGCTGTATCTGGTGTTCCTTCATAACGGTCTGTATCGCGCCGGTTCTGGGCAGTACCGCGTAACTGCCGGAGTTCGCCATTTCTGTCGCTATAAGCTGAGCCAGCACTTCCGCGTCGTTCTGGTTTACGCCGCTTGCCGGTATGGCAAAGGGAAGCACCGCCAGTTTTGGAAGCCTTGCCCTGTTCATTCGCGATGCCTCCGCTATGCGTTTCGCCATTGAGGGTATCATGCCCTGCACTTCCTCAATGGTATGGTATTCGCGGTAATCCCCCGCCACCTGTTGCAGGCTTTCCACATGGATGATGGTTATAAGAATCAGGCTGCTCGCACCCAGCGTCTGAATGTGGCCCGCTACCACGTAGTCGGCATTGTACTGCCTGCCCAGCCGCGCGATGGTGTCGGCGTCCGTCAGACCTGTCGAACGCTGGAACTGCTGTTCCCGCATGATTGCCGCTATACTGCTTGTGCGGGGTATGCGGATAAAAACCCGGTCTATTTCCGGTTCGAACGAAAACAGCTCGGCGATGGTTTCTCCGTCCCCGCCCGCGCCTCCCGTAAACGGCAGAATGGCGAGTTT
>LIUJ01000257.1:3063-3771 GCA_001462255.1 Fibrobacteria bacterium GUT77
TTCTTTTCATAAAAACTCCTTTATTTTATTGCCTGACTAACTTTGTCGAAGAACGCCTTGTCCGCCAGCAGGTTTTCCGCTATGCGGCGGGCTATCATGGTTTCGTCGGTTTCGACGATGTCATACCGCGCGGAACGGCACAGGGGCCTGCCGTTACGCGAAAATATGACAGCCGCTTCCGCTTTGATCATGTTTACGCCGTAGCTTACAAACGGTTCGTTGTACGTTTCAACGGTAAAGCCGTACCTTAAATTTGAATTGCCGTCAATGTCAAAATTTATCTTGTATTTTTGCGCCGCGTCGCGCAGACCGGAAGTGATTATCCGCCGGTTGCGTTCCGTAAACGCATAGCCCGTAATATTAATGCCTGTTCCGCCGTCCGTACCCCCTCCGGCTATCAACGTCATCATGCTCTGCACAAGGTCGGGTATCTTGGTAAAAAGTTCGTCTTTGTTTGTTACGTCCAGATCAACGCCGCCGGGCAGTTGTTCAAGTTCTGGGTAGGTGAAAAGGGATATGCTTATGGTTACTTTGTTTTCTCTTTTTCCTATGTAGCCTGAGAGGATTTGCGAGCCGTTTAATACTTTCTGCATTTCCGCTGTTTTTGCCTTTGCGGAAAAGTCGCTTAACTGGAAGGCGGCTTCGGTGTTGATAAGTTTTTCAATGTCCTGTCGGGGGACTACCCTGAATAGGCCGTTGTTTTTGTTG
>LIUJ01000258.1:0-509 GCA_001462255.1 Fibrobacteria bacterium GUT77
CCGTAGTTTGAGCGCCGATGTAGTTCCCCGCCCGATTAAAGTAGTTTTGGTAAATATATGTCCTATTGGGCAGATTCTCCGGCGGGTCTTCGCGAAACTGGAAAGTATGCGCCCTCTTGTTGATTAACATCTCCCAATTATTCATTACGTTGACGCCGAGAATGATGTCGTCCTCGTAGTCGCCCGGATACTCTCCGGCGAACGCGACGATTCGCTCCAATAAAACGTCTCCTATCATCATCTTATCAATAGAAAACGCCTCTGTTGTTACAACGCGCCCCCCGATACGATAGTTCATCTTAAACCCCAATGATTGCCCCCATCGTTCTGCGAAACGTCTTGGTATCATTGTGTTGTAACAGCCCGTATCCAAAAAAACGGTGATTATTTCAAATGCCACGCTTCTTACGTTGTATATTTGAGCCTTGAACTTATACCGATGTTCAAAGGATTTCGATAATTCCATTGTCGTACGTTTCATCTGTTGGTACGTATCCTTTCATTAAAAT
>LIUJ01000258.1:812-9032 GCA_001462255.1 Fibrobacteria bacterium GUT77
ACCGTTGAATTCCGCTTCGGCGTCGCGCTCGTTGATTAAGCGCTTCTCCGTTGCCATTGTTACCATAAGAACAGCCTCCTTTTGAGATGGTCTAACGTTATGTTATTTAGGGTTAATATACATTACGGGCGGCGGGGCGGACAAAAAATATGATGTATGAGACCGACCAATACTCAAACATTAAGACTGCGGAAGAGCGGGGACGCGACACGCGGGGACTTGATAACTTAGGGACATAGCGCGCCGAACGTCGAAAATTGAGTTACTCTCAAGTTTCGACGACGACGCGAGTACTTTAAATTATTGGGGGGCTATCTATGAAATAAATACGCAATACGATAATGCGATTAGGCTACTTATCTACAACCTCGCTTCTACCTGTTTCTTTATCAACAACAACACAACGTTGCGTATCTGGGTTATAAATCACCCCATCGGGGCCATTAAAATCAAAGCACATTTTTATTATCTTTTTCTTATGACAAAATTCTTCTGAGGTATTATACTCCTTACCTCCGCATTTTTGATACACGATTTTTTTGGCATCACACCCCAATCCCATGTCACCATCACCGCAAAATTGTGTTTCAGGATCGTACTCAATCCCAATTTCACGGTTGAAAACAACACCATCTTCACCATCCTCGCAGATTTCACAACGTTCCACCAACTTACTCTTATGACAGAAATATTGTTCAGTATCAAATTCCTTGCCTCCGCATCTATTCCAAGTATCCCCGTCCCCAGTCTCCACGCACCGCACCGAAAACCCGCTGCCTTTACCGAAGTTGCCCTCATAGATGTTGTTGTAGTTGTTCCCCATGCGCCGATAGTAGGCGCTGTCCTTGTCAAACACACCGCCGACCCACCAAAGGCCGCGGTTGCCGATATTGCTGAAACCGCCTTTTGGGGCTCGCGACCCGCCGGGCAACGCCGAGAATCCGTAGGCGTCCGTGCCGGCACCTTTGCCGTCCCAACCGGTTTTTGTCTTAAGCGCCGTGCCCGCCGTTTTCTCACCTACCGCCGACGCCAAGTGCGCCCAATCCTTACGGCTCGGCAAACTCCAACCCNNCGGGCAAGCCGTCGTCGCCGTAGCACCACGAGCCTTTCGGCGTTTTATAGTTAAGGTTTTCCGCCATCCATTTCTTTCCGCCGATTGTCGTAGTCTTGTACGTCTTGCCGTCGCGCGTGTCTTGCATCGTGCCGTCCTCCGCCGCGCACACCGCGACAAACGCAAACATCCCGGTCAACAAAAGCGCCCGTCTAAGTCTTAACATCATAAAAAACTCCTTCTCTAAACGTTGAGTGTTATATGGTTTACAGCCGCGACGCCCGCCGCGACCTTAAAAATCACCGAAAATACGGCGTCCGAAACGCCTGAAACCTTAATTAACGCGTAAAACAAGGCTTCAGGAACTTCCGACGCCCTAATTAACGCGTAAAACAAGGTTTCGGGAATCCCGCTACCACAATTTGACCCTCAAAACATGGTTTCCAGCGGTCGTCTACCTACTTCGTTGCTGAATAAAATGGTTTTCGGTGGCCGAAGCCGCCGAATGGGGGAGGGGGAAATATTATGATTTCTGTACCAATACCCTTGCGAACTTTTCGTCTCCGGCAATATAAGGAACGTATTTCTTTTCTTTAACTATTTTATATCCTTTTTCCAGTAAACCGTTTAATATGGGATTGGATGATACCGCAAACGGCTTTTTATAATCGCTTGGAATATAACCGCCGTCCACCAATAAAATTTTAGAATCGTCGTATCTTTTATATTTATCGGGTATTTCTTTCAACGGTATTATTTTTAATCTTTTGTATGTCTCTCTATCTTTAATCTTTATGTTAGTGTACCATCTTCCCGCCGCTCTTACAAGTTGCCTCTTGGGATTTTCGTACCAATAAACACTGTTATATCCGGTCCATACTTTATTGTTCATAAAATACGGGATATACGCTGTATTTACAGCATTTGACTCAGCAGAAATAATTATAAACTTCTTTCCGCTTTCAATCAATATTTTCCAATAGTCTATCATTTTTGAAAACGGTGGATTCGTACAAACAATGTCCGCTTCCTCATTAAGGATTTTTAACGAAATAGGATCATCAAAGCTGCCGGTATAACCGTCCGGTTCATCTCTAACTACCTTGAATCCTGTTTTTCTAAAAATATACCCTTTCACACCTTGATTAAATAAGTCTACCGGACCGCTATAATGAGTACAAATTAACGTTTTTAATCCAAGTGTTTTGAAATTTTCCAAAAAGTACCAAGCAAACGCCGATGTTTCATTTTCATTTTTGCCAACAGCGTCATCACAGTTGCAAAAAACTACTTTATTTTTCCAAATACGTTTATCATACATTGATAATTCTTTTTCTATATCCTCGTACCTTGTATAAAATTCATCATCATCAGCCCTTTTTGCTCGTTGCATTACGTCTTTTCGGGTAAGTCCTCGTTCCTTAAGAGAGGGGGTGGTTTTAGGCACAATCTTTACGGCTGGTTTTGTGATTGGGTTGATGTAATGCATTTCTTTTATAAATAATTCGTGTGATTTTATGAATTTTACATATTTCGTAAAAGTTTTTGAATTGTATAGATAAATTTCCGTGTTTGATTCCTCTCTGAATATGGAAAACTCCTCTTTAACGGCGTTCTCAACCCGTGCCATATCCTTAACTTCACACGTAAATAAATACGTGTAAACGTTGTTCTTGGATTTACCGGTCATGCTATTATATTCTTTTAACCGCCGCTCTAAATCGTTGGTCTTACCTATTTTACACCGCGACTGCTCTAACGAGGCTTGGACAATATAAATATATTGCTTAGCCTTGCTTTCGGTTGGTTTAGCCGCCTCTGCCGCATTTTTAACCATAGTATGCCCTTTTTCACGTGAATATCGTTAGAAAACGCGCTCTATCCATGAAAACCTTTCTGTTAATATACAATTTGGGCGGTGTCGGAAGCAAAAAAATTCAGTGAGGGGCGCGGGCGGCGCTTGCGGGGGCGGCTACGCCGGGGGACATGGTCGAGGCGAACGAGGCGTTGAACGGCGCGATTTCGCGTCTGTTGGCGATAGCCGAGAACTATCCGAATCTTAAAGCCGACCAAACGTATATCCGGTTGATGGACGAGATGGCGGGGACGGAGAACAGGATAGCCGTAGCGCGGCGTGAGTACAACAACCGCGTCGGCGCGTACAACATAAAGGTCAGGACGATTCCGGCGGCGTGGTTCGCGAGCGCGTTCGGTTTTGAGGCGAAGAAGTCGTATTCGGAGGTGTCGGAGGCGAAGAAAGAGAAGCCGAATTATGATTTATAAATTTAGGGGCCGCGATTATCGGATTTTATACCGGAAGACGTCGCCGGATCAATAATGATTAACCCCCGCGTCGGTCGCGCGAAGAAAGCCGGCGCGGGTTTTTGATTGAGACGGTTTCTTTTTACGCTACCGCGGCTTTCGGAGTAACACAAACCGTACGCCCTTTCGTCTTAATTTCCGGCTTAGCTTTCATCTTCATAAGTTCTGCGAATAACGTTTTACCGGCTTCACCTAACCATTTTGCGTACACTTCCGCTTCCTCAAAGCTAGGCCGGTCATCATACCCCTGCGGCTCCTCATCAGGACGCCTTACCGCCTCTAAATATTCATTCAGCGCGTCCATCGACCCCCAATATTCTTTTTCCGCGTTATTCATAATTCATGCCTCCCTTGCGTGAAAACGTATCCATATTTATTTGCGTTACCGCTTAACCACTCATTCATTACGGATTCTAACTCTTTGTTTTGTAGGGATCTGTCGGACTTTCCATATTTTTCCATAGTCCTCTTTTTAATTTCATCCAAAATATTTGTCCCTTTGCGCATCCTTTGCATATCTTCACCTAAAGACCTATTTAATTCTCCGTTACCCCTCTTTAGACTGACAAAGCGACCGTCCGGTGTTACAACTCTGACTTCATACCCTCCATCCTTAATAAACGCGATTACATCTTCCGTCGACAGATTACACATCCCGTTATGGTGCGTATGCGAAAAAATATTGTTTTTCACCAATTCTTTCGGTGGTCTAATACTATCTTTTTCGCCTACGATACCCGCCCTAATCACTAACCCATCCCGTCCGACTATAACCCCCATCTCGTGCCCCGTAACGTCTTTCATCGAAAGCTCAAAGGCGCGTAATGTTTTGGCTACCTTTTCCTCGTCAATAGCAACGCTCCCATCGCCATTGTTCAGTCTTTCGGGTTGCATCTCACGGAATCCATCCGGTTCTTGACTGCCCATATATCCTACCGTCATCTAAATTTTGTTGAATATTCAGCTGATTGTACTTACTCCACCCCCAAACCGTCACTATTTAATATACTACTTTCCGCGCCGACTGTCAAATTTTTTTAATGAAGATTATTTGCTATTATCCCCCGCAATAACGTATATTTAAGCATAGTTGAAAAAAAAATTTGCTTTTTGGGCGGGAAAATACAATATTTATTAACGCCGTGCTTATTATCACCATAAACCATAAAAAATAACCGGGAGGTATCGATGTCTAAGGACGCTCTTTTGAAGGAAGTCGAGATGTTTAAGAGTGAGTACGAGAAGTTTGAACGCGGAAACAAGGCGGCGGGAACGCGCGCGCGCAAGAGTTTGCAGGAGATAAAGAAGATGGCGCAGGAGTTGCGTACCCAAATTCAGGAGACCAAGAACACGGCGGAGACGGCGGCGTAAATATGAGCGAAAAAACGGGCCGTCTGATGCTTGAGGTGCGCGGGCTGAATAAGCGGTTTGGGCAGGTGCGTGCCGTGAGCGACCTTAATTTTGAGGTGCGCCGCGGCGAGGTTTTCGGCTTTTTGGGGCCCAACGGCGCCGGGAAGAGCACGACCATGCGCATAATCACTTGCTTTATCCCGCCCACATCGGGATCCGTGCTCGTGGACGGGTTGAACACGGCGGATTATGACCTTGCCGTGCGCGAAAAGATCGGGTATCTGCCGGAGAGCACGCCCCTATACGCCGACATGACCGTCAAGGAATACTTGGCTTTTGTTGGCAGAATTAGGGGACTTAAGGGGGCCGCGCTCAAATCGCGGACGGACGATATGTTTTCCGTGTGCGCCCTCGCGAAGATGGCCGACCGGCAAATAGGCAAACTTTCAAAGGGGTACAGACAGCGCGTAGGATTGGCGCAGGCCATGATACACGACCCCGATCTGCTGATATTGGACGAACCGATGTCCGGGCTCGACCCCAATCAGATAATTGAGATACGCAATCTTATAAAGAAGTTCGGCGAGGAGAAGACCGTTATATACTGCTCGCACATCCTCTCGGAGGTCTCCGCTACCTGCGACCGGATACTCATCATAAAGGACGGGCGCGTCGTGGTTACCGGGACGCCGGGCGACCTGACCTCCGGGCATAGGGGCGGCGGTTCGCGGTACACGGTGAGGGTCAAGGGCGAGGCGGAGAGCGTGTTGCGGAGCCTTAAATCGGTGGCCGGGGTGTCGGGCGTCGAGGCGGAGGCGGCTACGCCGGAGGGGTGGATCTGCGCCCGCGTCAACACGGAGGGCAAGGAGGACATAGGCGAGGGGATATTTAAATGTATAGCGGATAGCGGGCTCAGTCTGTCGGAGCTTAGGCGCGACCAAACGAGCTTGGAGGAGGTATTTACGGAATTGACTGGGGGTAACAGATGAATACCGTAGCGGCAATCTTCAAAAAGGAGTTCACCTCCTACTTCATATCGCCGATAGCCTACGTTTTTATAGTGGTATTCCTTATCGGCACGAACTTTATGTACTTTCAGCCGTTTTTCCTGATCAATCAGGCGGATATGCGCAACTACTTCGGCCTGCTACCGTGGGTCTTCCTCTTCTTCGTTCCGGCGATAACCATGCGCGGGTGGGCGGAGGAGAAGAAGAGCAAGACGGTGGAGCTGTTGCTCACGTGGCCGGTGAGCGACGCGGAGGTGGTCGTGGGGAAGTTCTTCGCGTCGCTGGCGTTCTTGGCGGTAACGGTGGCGCTCTCCGTCACCATCCCCATAACGCTGTTCGTAATAGGTAACCCAGATCCGGGCCCGATAATAGGCGGCTACGCCGGAGCGCTGTTAATGGGCGCCGCGTATCTGGCGATAGGCCTATGGGTATCGTCGCACACGGAAAACCAAATAGTGGCGTTCATTTTGGCGTGGGTAGTGATGTTCGTATTGATGATAATAGGCCATCCGGTGGTAACGCTGAAAACGCCCGCGGCGCTGGTGCCGCTGTTTTCGTTCTTGGGTTTATTCACGCACTTTGAGAGCATAGAGCGCGGGGTTATAGATACCAGAGACGTAATTTATTATTTATCAATGACGGGAGTATTTCTATTTCTCAACGCCCAGTCATTGGGAAGCAGGAAGTCGGAATAATGAAAACAAAAAAAATAAAATCAAAGGCGGAAATGGTAGTAGTGGCCTGCGCCGTTATTGTCGCCGTCGCGCTGGTCAACTACATTTCCGGCAAATTTTTTTACCGGATGGATCTGACGGAAAATCGTCAGTACACGGTCTCCGACGCTACGAAGCGGATTCTCAAGGGGTTGGACGACATTGTTACCGTAAAGGCGTTCTTCTCTAAGGAGTTGCCGCCGGAGGTGCATACGAGGGTAAGTACCGTGCGCGACCTTTTGAGCGAATACAAGAGCATTGCCGGGGGCAAGTTGCGCGTTACGTGGGAGGATCCGGCGGAGAGCGACACCGTTCGCGGCATGGCCATGAGCTTGGGCGTCCCCGAAGTCAGGTTGCAGACATTTAAGCGCGACAAGGCGGAGACTATGTTGGGTTTTATGGGAATAGGAATAATGTACGCCGATAAGAAAGAGGCAATCCCCGTAGTTCAAAATCTTGAGAATCTTGAGTACGACCTAACGCAGGCCATAATGAAAGTGAAGCGCGCCGCCGTCCCCAAAATCGGGGTGCTTAAGTCGCAATCCGCAGATTTTATCCCGCCGGAGATCGGCGTGCGCATGAACATGGGGGAAGACAGAACCGATAAACGCTTTGCCCCGATATTCGAGAGCTTCAAGCGCGACTACGACGTCGTAACCGTAGACTTGTCGGAGGGGAAGCCTATAGACAAGGACATTCGCACGTTAATCATCCCCGGCGGCGACCGCTACACCGACCGCTCGCTCTTTGAGATCGACCAATATTTTATGAACGGCGGTAACGTTATCGCGCTTGTCAACGCGGTAAACGTCACGTTCCAATACGGCGTGCAAGGCACAGTTCAAGAAACGAAGTTGATGGAGCTTTTGGAATACTACGGCGTGCGCGTAGAACGCAACTTGATAATGGACGCCTCCTGCGGGCAAGTGCAGGTTCCCAGGAATTTAGGGCCGTTCACGATAAACGAACTGCTCCCCTACCCCTATTTCATAAGGATCACGGGAGACGGTTTCGCGCCCGAAAATCCGGTGACCTCGTCGCAAGCGGATTTGATGCTCGGATGGGCAAGTTCGCTTACGCTCGCGCCGGACACCTCCGGCAGGCACAAGACCGCGACCGTAACGTTGGCCTCCTCCTCGGAACAAAGCTGGGAGGTAAAAGAGAACTTTGACCTATCGCCCAAGGCTAACTACGAACTGCCGCCCAAAGAGTCTATGAGGCGCCACGCTATGGCGATGCACGTGAGCGGCGCGTTTGCGAGCTACTTTGACGGTAAACCCGTACCTCCGGTAAAAGAAAAATCGGCTGACGACAGCGGGGACGCCATAAGCAAAATAATATTGACGAACGAAGACAGGGACCGCGCCGTTACCCCGTCAAACAAGAGCGGCAATTTAGTGATAATAGGCGACGCAAACTTCATAAGCGCGCAAAACGCGTCGCCGTCCAACGTGACGTTCTTGTTTAACTTGGTAGACTGGTTGTCTTTAGACGAAAACCTGATATCGGTACGCGCCCGAACGTTGCGGGACAAGACCATTGATCCGAACATATTGGAGGTAGGTTCGGCGAAGCCTGGGATAATAAGGGCGATAAATTTGTTGCTAATGCCGATTGCGGTAATTATTGTGGGGGTAATAATATCATTACGGAGACGTGAAAAGACGGGGACGTCCGCTACGGAAGGAACCGCGCAGACTGTCGGCAAAGATTCTTGAAATAGGATTATGGGATTGATGTAATTAATGAGATGCCAATTAATCATCGAGATTGCTTC
>LIUJ01000259.1 GCA_001462255.1 Fibrobacteria bacterium GUT77
GCAACAATTCTTACTTGAATTGGGCAGAGGTTTCGCGTTTGTAGACAGACAAAAACTGATACGAACCGAGACAAGTGAGTTTTACATAGACCTCGTTTTTTATAACTTTATTCTAAAATGTTTTGTGTTGATCGAGTTAAAGACCCATAAAATAACGCATCAGGATATAGGACAACTTGATATGTATGTACGTATGTATGACGATTTAATGAAAACCGACACCGATAATCCGACGATTGGTATTTTACTTTGTACGGAAACAGACAATACTATTGCGAAATATTCGGTTTTGAAAGAGAATAAGCAACTATTTGCAAGCAAATATATGGCGTATTTACCGACGGAAGAGGAATTGGTTGCAGAAATAGAACGTCAAAAAGAGATTTTTGCAACGGCTAATCGAGATGTGGAGAATAGATAGAGTCTATGTAGGGGACACAAATTTTTTGTATTTTTTTGACCGCCGACCTTGCCCCGAATTATATTATACAATAATAGATAACCGGCGGGATCGGCTTACGGCTGGGTTTTGTGGGAGACAAATTTATTGACAATAAACGCCCGTCGCCGCCCGTAATCGCGTGTAGCGGGCTATACCGCCCGATATTTATACCTTTTGGGGAAGGATTCATCATGACAATACGCGCCGTAGTAACAACCCCGTTGGCGTCGTTGGCACGGGCGCTGACGCTCGCACTTGTGGCCGCCGTGCCCCTATTCGCCCAGTCCGTAGACGCCTACGACCTCGGCGGGGGTTCCGGTTTCGGCGGCGGCGACTCCGCTACCGGGTTGCTCGACCCGTCGCGCCTAAAGGTCAGCCACTCTATGAGCTTCATGGCGGGCGGTTCAAGCGTTGCGGACGTCAAATCGCAGAGCATATACTCGACCATGCTACAGTACAAGTTCAACGCACCGGTCGTCTTGAGCTTAAACTTCAATATGCCCATACACTCTACGTTCAACCGGTACAACAATCTGACATCGGACAACTTGTCGTCCTTAGACTACTTCAGAAACATGCCGATAGACGCTTCGGTAACTTGGATGCCTAAGGAGAATCTGATGTTTCGCGTGTCGGTGATAAAGATGCCGGAGACGGGGTATTTTTACAACGGGTTATACGCGCCGAATCGGTTCTATCGCGGGTGGTAGTGGGGTGTCGCGTTGGCCTAACGCGTCGCGATCATAACGTATTCGTAACAATCGTTTTGCAATTAACCCCGACGGCGTCCGCGATTTTCCGCGCGCTGTCTTCGTCTTCGGCGATTCCTACAATCGTTGACCCCGATCCGGTCATGCAGGCGGCGGCGCATCCAGCCTTAATCAAGCCGTCGCGGATTTCACGCAACCTCGGGTAACGCTCGAATACCGTCAATTCGAAATCATTGTGCACAGACCCGGCCACCCCGTCGAAATCATTTGCGGAAAACGCTTTGGCCATCGCGTCGGTAAGCGAAACGTTTTGGGCTACGCGGTTGTAATCTATAGATCCGTACGCCTCCTTCGTGCTTACACCGAACTCCGGGATTGCCAAGACGAGGTGCAGTTTAAGCGCGGTATCTACGTGGCGCAGAATGCCGGTACTCTCGCTGTCAAAAGCCGTCCCGCCGTCGAAAAAGAACGGTACGTCCATACCAAGCTCGCGCCCTAAGTTGCGGAATTGCTCCGTCGTCAATCCCAGGTTCCATATTTTATCCAACGCCCGCAACATGGCCGCCGCGTTTGCCGACCCGCCGGCCATGCCGCCCATTACCGGTATGCGCTTGTCTATGCCTATCCTAAAATAGCCTGCCAGCCCGAAGCGCTCCCGGACAAGGCGGCAAGTTTTTACGCAAATATTGCTACCGTCGCGAGGCACGCGGGGGTCGCCGCACTCAACGATGTCCGTATCCGTATTGATACCGCAATCACGAAGCAATTCCACGCGCAACGTATCGGCCAACGATATTTGGTGCTTGACGATGCCAAGCTCGTGGTATCCGGCGTACGCGCCGTCGGCCAGCCGCCTGATTATGTCGAGCGAGAGGGTTACGCGTGTCGGGGAGTCGATTGTTATCATAGCGATTAATATAATTTTTCGCCGATACGACCGTGGATTTTATTATTATGTTGTAACGACAGGTATACGCCCAAAATCACAGGGCGGGCTTTAGTGCGGGCGCGCTTGAAGATGCTTTTGCGGTAGTCGAATTTGCATTGACGGGCATCCATGGTGACGATTTCGCCGTCACGGAACACATCAACCATTGCGACGACATCCGCCATAGATGAAGTGGTCTAATTTATTAGACCACTTCACCGTTGGCATTTATTATATTTAAATTAAAAAGCAACATTAAACAAACCGTAACAAGAGGGGGGTAAATGCCGTTAATATCACATTTTTACGGAATACTGATTTATATATACAGCGAAGCCGGAGGGCAACATAATTTATCGCATTTTCACGCAAAATATGCCGAATATGAGGCCGTTTTCGATTTGGACGGTAATCTTGTCTCCGGAGAATTACCCAGAAATAAAAGCAAATTAATTGAGGCTTGGTGCCTTTTGCACCGCGAAGAACTTTACGCCGCCTGGACCGCGTGGAACGAAAGCCATGAAGTTGTTAAAATCGAGGGGTTGAGGTAACTTATGGCACAACCTATCACACGCCCAAGAGCCGTAAAAGTAATCCCGCAACCCGACTACTGCCTGCTCGTAACTTTCGGCAACGGCGAGGAGCGTGTGTTCGACGTTAAGCCGTATTTTGATTTTAAGCCGTTCCACGAGCTGAAAATCCCCGCCCTCTTCAACACCGTCAAACCGGCTGGATTGAGTATTGAGTGGTTGCACGGGCAGGATATATGCCCCGACGAACTCTACTACAACAGCGTACCGACCGGTACCACCCTCAATTTAACGGTCAAGTAGGGTATCAAGTGGGTCATGAACTCCCCACGTTTTACGTCATTTAAAAACTGACCGAAGGATCTACAAAATTTTTGATTTTATTATTTGACACGCGCCGCGAATTAATGTAATTTATCCATGATACGCCCTAATCCCCAAACGACAAGGACAGCGTCAATATGCAATACCGCCCCGACAAATTTAAAAGAGACCTCTCCATACTCGGCTTCGGCTGTATGCGCTTCCCCCATGTCCGCGGGCGCATTGATATGGCCAAGTCCGAGGCTATGCTACTTAGCGCGGTGGCGCGCGGCGTGAATTATTTTGACACCGCCTACGTCTACCCCGGTAGCGAGGAAGCGGTGGGGCATATCGTCGCGAAGAACGGGTTGCGCTCCAAGATATACCTCGCGACCAAATTGCCGCTCTTTATGTGCAAGTCGCGCACGGATTTCGACAAATTCTTCAACAAGTCGCTCGAACGGTTGCAGACCGATTACATTGATTACTACCTCATGCACATGATCACCACGCCGGAGCAGTGGCGGGCGCTTTGCGACATGGGCATAGAGGGGTGGATAGACGAGCAGAGGGCGCGGGGCAGGATACGGCAGTTGGGGTTCTCTTTCCACGGCAAGCGCGAGGATTTTGTGGGTATTGTAGACGCCCGCGATTGGGACTTTTGTTTGATACAGTACAACTATTTGGACATCAACAATCAGGCGTCGCGGTCGGGGCTTGTCCACGCGGCTTCTAAGGGGATACCGGTATTTATCATGGAGCCGCTCTTGGGCGGGCGCCTCGCCGATCCAAAATCGTTGCCCACCGGCGCGTTGCAAACCATGAACGCGGCGAATCCGTCGCTCTCGCCGACGGCGTGGGCGCTTCGATGGGTTTGGAATCACAAGGAGGTCACGCTGTTGCTCTCAGGAATGAGTTCGCAGGCGCAGGTAGACGAGAATATCGCGCTGGCGGAGCGTATTGCCGCGCCGAATTTTCTCTCCGAGAGCGAGCTTGGGGTGATCGACAAGGTGATAGGGATTGTGAACGAGTCCAATAAGATACGGTGCACGGGTTGCGGTTACTGCATTCCGTGTCCGGCGGGCGTCAACATACCTGGGTGTTTCGCCGCCTACAACGATTCCTACCGGAGGGGGCGTTTCGCGGCGCTCAAGCCGTATGTGATGGCGACCGCGGCGTTGACCACCAAGAGCGGGTTGGCGAGTTCGTGCAAGTCTTGCGGCAAGTGCGAGGAGCACTGCCCGCAGAGCATAAAAATAAGCGAGTCTCTAAAGACGGTCGCCCGCCGCCTCGAGCCTTTTTGGTTTACGGCCGGCATATCGGCCGCCCGTTGGTTTACGGGTTTCAAGGCAAAGAAGTGACGCGAAAAAAGTTTAAATATTTTATTGTGAAATCGAGCCGTTGCGAAGCTTGAATAGGTTAAAACGGCTATTCTTTTTTCGCGAATTTGATATGGGTTTTACCGGCGCTACGCGCCAAGCGGTTTGTAGAACATCGGTTGTAATGCGTGAACGCGCGGATTGGCCGTCCGTCGTTCACGAGGAACTCCGATTCCGCTTGTACCGTGCGTTTGGCGGTTTTTTACAAATAATTACGGAGCGCGAATAGAAGGGAGTGGCTATTCGCGTTCGGTATTTTGTCGTTTTATTGTGACGGCGTCGCCGATGTTTGCCACGGTGTCATCGCGTGAGCGGTGGCGTATCCGTCAATATCGGCGGTCTTTTGCCGCGTGTTTGTTTATCGACAAAATTCCATCCGTCCATAGTCCGCTCCGAGTTGTTAGACGCAACGGGAGGCGGCTATGATGAGACGGGAGGCTTCGCGCCTAATATTGACGATGGCGGAGAACCATCGACAACTGATAATCGCCGGGCCGCGCTACGCGGGAAAGAGCGCGCTCGTCAAACGGGTGTTGTCCGGCCATACCTACATCGACCTTGAGTCGCCGGACAACGCGGCGTTTGCACGAAACCGTCCGGCTACGTTTTTCGAACACTATCGGGGCGACATAATAATAGACGAATTTCACCGCGTGCCGGAGCTATTCCGGTACATACGGGGCGCTACGGCAAAAAGGCATATTGTGCTGATTACCTCCCGCAAACCGTCGCAAAGTATCCGGCAGTCCGCCGCACGCTATACGCCCCCAAACGCTACCCCGACAAAGATCACCGCGAACACGGTCGCAAAATCTCACGTCGGCGCGATAACCATGTTGCCGCCTTCCATAAGAGAACTTGACTACAACCGCATAAGCCTCGAACGGGACGAATACATACACAGCGGGTTCATGCTGGGCGCGTATAGGAAAAAGATCGATCCGAGGGAGACGCAACTCAACTACCTAACCGCCCTGTTGCAAAACGACATCGCGCCGCTTGTGCGCGTGGAGAACAGGGATGCCTTCAAGCGCTTCTTAAGACTCTTGGCGGAACGCGTGGGGCTGGCCCTAAACCCGTATACCTTCGCGGACACCGTAGGCGTACGGCCGTCGGCGCTTGTCAGGTGGCTACGCGTGCTTGAAGCGCACTTCGTAATCTTTAGGGTGCCCGTCTACTCGGATCGTTTACGCGTACGCTCAAGGGCAATCAGCGCCCCCAAATTTTACTTCACCGACGTGGGTCTCGCCGCCTACTTGCTCAAAATACAGACCCCTGACCAAGTCCACCGCCATCCGGCCGTGGGTAACCTATTCGAAAACTTGGTTGTGGCCGAAGCGCTGAAGGCGGCCTGCAATTCCGGGCAAGACGCGAGCATGTTTTACTACCGCAATCGGGACGGATTTGAGGTCGACCTCGTTTTGCCGAGGGGACGCGCCATACTGCCCATAGAGATAAAATCAAGCGCGACATTCAACTCCGCGTTCGCCGACAACATAAAGCGCTTTCACTCGTTCGCGGAAAACATTTTGGACGGATACGTCGTGTACGGCGGAGCGGGAAGCGACCGTGTAAACGGCGCCAAGTACGTCAATTTTCGGGAGGTAGGGGCGATTGTACGGGGGTGGTAATCGCGTAGGGACAAAGTTACGCCCCTACGCCGGATTCCTCACGCGGTAATGATATCGACGGCTACCGCTTATTTATCTCTCACGCACCTGACCGAATAACCGTCGTCCTTGCTATACGCGTTGTTTACCATAATCCCGTTTGTATAGGACATCATCCTAAAATCGGCAAAATCATCGCTGGGGTCGTACGTCGCGGTCCACCAGTAGCCGTATTTGCCGGCTTCCTTAAACTCGCCTTTGCTATATCCGCGCATACCGCCGGGCAACGCCGAAAATTCGAAATCGTCGTCGCCTTTGCCGTCGGTATCGTCTTTGTACCGCGTCCACCCGCTCTTGGCTTTCAACTTCTTACCGGCGTTGAGCCAGCTTGTAGCGTAATCGTCCTCACAACAATCGTCTTTTTTCCCTCCGACCGCCGTCGCCAAATTATCCCACTCCTTGCGTGACGGCAGGTGCCAACCGGCCGGACACGCCTTCTTCGCCGTCGCCCAATCATACAACCTACCGTATTTATCGCAGTAGGACGCGTCGTTGTCATAACACCAAGATATGTCCACATGATAATTCAAATTCTCCATCATCCACGTCTGACCGCCTATTGTTTGGGTCTTGTACGACTTACCGTCCCTTCCGTCGGTCAACGTGCCGCTTTTCGCGGCCTCCGTATCGCCGGCTTTGGAAAACGCCGCGTAATTCTTCGCCGCCGCCAAAACCCCCGCCACGGTTTTGTTCTTTCCAAGATTTCCATTAACATAAGCGCTCAGTTTGGCATCCGCCGCGAATTTATTGTCATAACTCAGAAAAACCTTAACCTCAAGGCCGCGGCCGTCGTAATCCAAGTCGGCCATTACAATCACGTCTTTTTGCCCGTCCTGATTGACGTCATTGAACGATACCGCTCTGATATAGTAATCGCCGGAGTAACTGCCCGGAAACACGTACTTAACATTACCGCCGCCGTCAATCAGGTAAAATTTCAATAAAGTAGCCCCGTCAGCCGCCTTTTCCTTGCCGGATACAAACCATACGTTTTCAAATCCGTTTAATGAAGCTTTAAAACACTGGTCACGTATTATCTGAAAATTCGACGGCTGAAATTCTGTTTTTATCATTTCCCATAAAGGGCCGGGTTTGACATATTTGGAAATATCCGAGAAACTCAAACCGTACTGGGCGTACGTACCGAGCACGTGAAGCGTGCTGATTTGAAACACCAAGCCCTCGGTTGAGAAATAAAACCAGCCGTCATTGGTTAACTCGTTTTTTATCTTATCCTTATCGAAATAATTTTCTTTTATATACTCCTCCTCGTCTTCCGGCCAAATTATTTTCGCCCGACTGATAAAGTATCGCACGAAATCGTCGTTCACGTTAACGATGTCGCCCAACCGTATAAGATCGCCGGTTTTCATATTGAATTGCATATATGAAGTTTCATTGTTGGGATGGGCGGCGTATTGAACATAAGACGAACCGTTAAACTCAACGCTTAATATGTTGTTGCTACTCCACAACAAACTATAACCCAAATCGACCGATTCCTCGGGATCATAATTTTTACCGATATCTTTATTAAGAGCGTTGTTGATCTTCGTCATTTTAGTTTTATCCGAGAGCCCTTTTATTTGAGGATAAAAAATTTTTACCCCCTTCTTAGCGTTGTCCGGCGATTTGGTTCTCACAACATCATAGTCGGCAGCGACGCCGTTTATCCGTGTCAACTCGCCGCCGCTCTTACCGGCTGTTTCGGTTTTGACAGCGCCCTTCCCCGCCTGGGCAAATACAGAAACATAAGAAAATACCACTAAGGCGAACATCAAAACGATACGAGTTCTCATCTTGTCACCGTCCCGTTAAAAGTTAATGTGAACCGTTATTTTTTTTACAACATCTCAACAACAAGCCCCGTTAGGGGCCAACACCGTATTAACATACCTATCATCCGACAGATGCCGATAATTATTTTTCCCTAACGCACCGCACCGAATATTGGTCGTCGGCTTCGCCGAAAGAGGCGTCGAAGCCGCGGTCGAGTTGCAGGCTAAATTTCGCGCCGTCTTCCGCTCCGTCGTCGCTCACCCACCACGCTCCGAATTCCTCGTAGCCGACGTAAGAACCGTCTTTCGCTACGCGCTTGCCGCCGGGTAACGCCGCAAAACCGAAATCATCCGCACCCTGATTGTTGCCCCAAAAACAGCAAGACGCGTCTTTCAGCTTAATACCCGCGCCGGTCCACTTGATATTCGCGTCCTCCTCCGTCTTCTCCATAGCGACTACACCCATCATATCCTCC
>LIUJ01000260.1:0-2254 GCA_001462255.1 Fibrobacteria bacterium GUT77
CTGAAGAAGCCGATGTCCGTGGAATAGGCGAGGCTTACGAGCGTTTTGGGGCTGCCGTTGTCGAGCGAAAACTCCAAGTCTTTGAAGCACGCGGCGTTGTCGCCGTATATCCTTACCACCTTCGCGCACGTCTTGTCTTCTTCCTTAAGGCTTATGGTTAGCCTGTCGCACGGTACCGCGTCGGAGATGGTTTCGCACATTTTGTTCATAACGGTATCAAAATCCAAGTCTTTCCAAAAGTCTTTTTCTATGCTGCTCATGGCCGCCAATCGCTGGTAGTCTAAGCTGTGTTTGGTGTTCATGTAGGTGTAGTAGATGGCCTGCCCCATTAGTTTGGCGGCGTTTGTAAGGAAAGCAAGATCGTCTTTGGTATAGGCGTTTGCCGTCGCGCTGTCGGCGAGCAGTATGCCTCTCGTGTCGTTTCCGGTAGCTATGGGGCTAAGTAGGATGGAGCGTACGTTTTCATCCGGCTTGAAATTGTGGGTTTCGTCGTAGTAGAATAGGGTAGCGTTGCCGTTTGTGAATCCGGGTTCGTAGAAAGGTTGCAACCCCTTGGTCAGCAGGCTGCCCAAGAGTCCGCGGTTTGGTATTATCATCGCGTTTTTGCTGACGAATCCCGATTTTGAGACGTGGCGCCTGATGGCGTATTCGCCGTCGTCCGTAGGGAAGAATACGGCGATGGTATTGTAGCGCGGAAGGTGCGCCGCGGTCAGCGCTATGAACATATCGAGCATTCCGTCCACTGCGACCTCCGTTACCTGCCACTGCTTTTTTTGGTATTCGGAGCCGAGCCTTTGGCCGTGCATGGCGGCGGCTTCCACATCCGCGGTTGTTCCCGTCTTTGCTTGCGGCGGGGTGTCGGGCTTACGTATTTCCGTGTGGCGTTGCGCCGCGCTTGCCTTATTGGACGCGGAGTAGGGCAGACGCAGTAAAAATATCAGCCCGATGCCTACGAATATGCCGCCGAATATCTTGGCGGGGCCGGAATCGGTAAACAGCATCATCGCGCCGATGACCAACAAAAACGTCGGCACGATCTTTTTTTTGTTGTTTTCGCTCATATCGTCACGCGAATCCTTTCATGGGTTAACGCTTATGATTTTTCCGCCGCCGCTCTTAGCGTATCGGCGATTACGGTCAAGACAAGCCCCCGCTCAAGCGGTTTGGGAATTACCCCGGAGAATCCCATATTGACAAGACTCTTCGCGGTCACGCCCTCGGCGAAAGAGGTGACGGCTACTATGGGTACGCGCCTTATAACCTCGTTCTTCGCCGCCAAATTGAAGAAGCGTATTCCGTCCATTACCGGCATCGTGATGTCGGTGATAATCAGGTCGGGCGCTTCCTTCTCCGCCTTGGTCATCCCGTCAAACCCGTTGAGCGCCGTTATGACCTCGTAGTCGCCGTATAAAAACAGTTCCAAAAGATCGAGCGTCGCGTGGTCGTCGTCTACTATAAGTATCTTCGGCATGGTATCCTCTCAGTGCGTGGCCTTTCTGTAGAGCGCCAGCCCCACTATAAAGAAAATTACATTCCCGACCCACGCTCCCACAAGTGTCGGCAAATATCCGTTTTGGGCAAAGACGAGGGCGAAGCGGCTAAGTATCCAGTATAGGAACGAGAGCAAGAGCCCGACGCCTAAGAGCGCGGTGCCGCCCCGGCGTCCCGTGCGGGCGGCGAGCGATACCCCAAAGAGGATTACTATGAAGTTCATAAACGGCAACGCGATCTTGAACTGTAGCTCCGCCATGAACTTCTGCGCCTTCTCCCCCCTATGTTTGGCCGCTTCTATGTGGCTCGACAGTTCCCAGTAGCTCATGGCCTCCTTGGATTTCACCCGCTTCACAAGGTCGGACGGAACGGCCGTGAGAATGTCGTCCGGCATGGTCTCAAAGCTTTTGGCGGTCATATTCTCCGTCGCGAAGGCGCGCGTCATCCCGTTTACAAAGCGCCATCCCGTACTGTCGTATTCGGCCTCAAGCGCGTCTACGCGCTCACGCAGGCCGCTCTGCGTAAAGGAGTAACGCCGCACGCCGCGAAAAAATTGCGGGTTTGTGCAGAACTCGTTGAAGTAATACATAACGTTCGGCGCCGCGAAGTAAAAAAAGTTCCGTCGGTACTCGCGTATTACGGCGGCGCCGGAATTTTGCGCCGCGTTATTGGCGTCAACGCTTTCCTGTTGCGAGGGGGGCGTTTGTTTGCCGAAAGAGGCGTTCAGCAGGGCGCGTTTCTCGTTGGCGCGCGGAAGCACCAT
>LIUJ01000260.1:2346-4593 GCA_001462255.1 Fibrobacteria bacterium GUT77
GTTGGCGCGCGGAAGCACCATCTCGCCGCCGTAAAAGACGCCGCCGGAGAGCAACAACCCGATGAGCAAGAGCGGCATGGTCAGCTGCCTCACGTTTACCCCGGCGGCTTTCATTGCCGTAAGCTCGCTCGACTTGGCAAGTTTGCCCACGGAAAACATCGACGATAGGAAGAGGACGATGGGGAGCACCGTTTGGACGATGAACGGCAGGAAGTACCAGTAATAAAGGATGATTTGCTCAAACGTGGCGACGTCGAACTTCCGTATGTTGCTAACGTAGTCTATGGTAACGAAAATAACTATGAGCGCCGCCGAAAGCCCAACGGCGTAGCTCCCGAATATCCATATAAGGTAACCGGGAAGCGTTCCCGCCGCCATATTGAGGAGTTTTCTCGGAAATCGCAACAGCATACCCGGCAGACGGAGTACCCAAACGCTCGAAAGGCGCTTGAACGCGGGCGACAGCTTTTCGAAAAAGGACTTCAAAAACCCGAAGCCGATAGTGGTTTCGCGCGTCATGAGCACAATGAGAATTACGCCGCATACGACCAAAAAGACGTTGCCCGCCCACATGCCGACCGCGGGCGTAATGATCATCTTATCCGCCATGTTCTCACCGGTGATTAGAAATACCCAATACACGATGAAGAAGAATACGGAGTAGCTCGCTCCCACGGCAAGCCCGCCGCGCCGCGCCATTATGCCAAGAGGCGCTCCTATAAGCACGAAGATCAGGCACGCCGCCGGAATCGCGAATTTCTTGTGAACCTCCACCATGTATTGCGCGATAATCGCGTTGTTGGCCTTTTGGCTTTTAGCGATTTGATCGAGGCGAGTTTCGTACCGGTTCAGGCGGTTTACCGGCCTTTGATCGGGCAGTAGCGCTTTTCTCCGCGTCGATTTCCTTGCCCCGATTGATTCGTCTGTCGCGTTGCGGCGGGTTGGTTTCGTCGACGGCGACGGCTTTGTCGACGCTATCGGTTCGCCGTTCGCGGGTTCTGCGGAGTCGGCGGCCATGAGCGCCTTTATAGCCGCTATCGAGTCAAGCGCCTGTAAACGCTCCGTCGACAATTGCGCGTTTGCCTCCTTGGCCGTCCGCGCGTCGCTCAAAAGCTCCGAGATGGTCATCTCCCTATCGCCGCGGCCTTCGGACGAGGTGCGTTCAAGGCGCGAGTCGACGTTTTTTATGTAGACGACCTGCTTTTTGAAGTCGGCGACAAAGTAGTCTTTGCTGTTTTCACGCGAGGTGCCGTGGGTTTCCCCGTTGAAGAGGGAGAGTTCCAAATATTGCCCGTCGCCGGTCATGCGGATGTTGCCGCTCTCGGCCACGGTTACCGTGGGGTCTTGCCCCGGATTATCGGTGAATACGCGTATGCCCTTTAGGTTGCCGCTGAGCGCGCTGACCTCCTCCACGTAGAGCGCGTAGTCCTGAAAGTCGCGTATGAGCACTCCCGGTTCTATGAACGCGGCCGGGCGCTTGCGTGAGATGTCGCTTAGGAGATTTGCCGCGCGATGGTTGGCCTCCGGTAAAACGAGGTCGTGGAAGAAGAAGAGCGCCACCGTTACCACGGCCGCCGCGGCGACGACCGGCACCACGAGCGTAGCCATGCCGCGTCCCGAAGCCTTGATAGCCGTAATCTCGTTGTCCCCGGCCATGCGCCCGAAGGTCATGAGCGTGGAGGAGAGGACGGCCATAGGTATGCCGAGCGCCAATATCCATCCAAGTTGTATGAGAAACACCTCAAGTACCACTATGGGATCAATGTTCTTGGACACTATCTTGTCCAACATCATTATCGCCTGTTGCATGATGAACAGGAAGACGATGATGCTCAAAGAGGCTAAGAACGGGAAGATGTGTTCTTTTATGATGTATCTGTACAATAGCATATCGGGCCGTTTGGATTTTTTGTTTAGGGTGAGCGTATAAAATAATAAAAAACGCGGCGGTTTCAAAGATTTTGACTTTTGCTCTCGCGTAATCTATATTTTATGGTTTATTTGATTGTAGTTAGGCAGGCGGTCGACCGGCAACCGAAAACCGTAACCCGTAACCCAATAAACATCAAGAAAGGGACAAAAAATGTCTAAAAAGGTGATTTCCCCGCTTCAGGCCGCCCGCGCGGCGTACAAACCCAAACTTCCGAAGGCCATGGCTAAGCACGGTAGCGCTATGACGGCGTCTAAGGGCGAACCTACGGAGTCGATAGCCGATCCCAACGAGATCAAGGCGCTTTTCCCCAATAC
>LIUJ01000261.1:0-297 GCA_001462255.1 Fibrobacteria bacterium GUT77
CTCCGCCATAACAAACCCGTTCCTCGCCTGCCCTACGGATAAGGAGAACGGCGACGATTCCCGCTGTTTGTTTATCGGCGCATCCGATACGTCGTGATCGGATGCCCGTTCCTCATCCGCAACTTTCGAGGCCGCCTTGGCCGCGTCCCTGCGCTTTTGGTCGGCGAGGGTAGAGAGCCACTCGGATTCCTCCGGCCTCGCGGCCTTTGCCCTCACCGGCGGCTTCTTGGGCGCGGGCGCGGCGGCCCTTTTCATCGGCGCGGGCACGGGGGCGGGAGCGCGCTTCGGGGTCTCTAC
>LIUJ01000261.1:312-9262 GCA_001462255.1 Fibrobacteria bacterium GUT77
CGGTTGGGGAGGCCGCCCCGACGGCATGCGGTCTAACTCTTCCTTTAACTTCGCATCCTTTTGCTTGGCGATAGCGCTTATTACGCTGCCTACGAGTATTATCAAAGATACGATTATCTCTATAGTAGAGTCCATACGATTTTTCCTCCCGCGCAAAAATCAACCGCGATTGTCGCCCTGCGGTCCCTGTTTGCCAATGGCTTCACGCATCTGCGTGTCCGCCGCAACATTCTGCATTTTGTAGTAGTCCATGATTCCGAGGTTCCCGTTTCTGAACGCCTCGGCCATAGCCATGGGCACCATCGCCTCGGCCTCCACGACCTTGGCGCGCATCTCCTGCACTTTCGCCTTCATCTCCTGCTCCGCCGCGATAGCCATGGCGCGGCGCTCCTCGGCCTTGGCCTGCGCAATCTTCTTGTCCGCCTCCGCGCGGTCGGTCTCAAGCTCCGCGCCGATATTCTTGCCCACGTCTACGTCGGCGATGTCTATGGATAAGATCTCAAACGCCGTGCCGGAGTCCAACCCCTTTTCAAGCACGCGCTTCGATATCGAGTCGGGGTTTTCCAAAACCTGCTTGTGGGAGACCGCGGAACCGATGGTCGTGACGATGCCCTCGCCGACGCGGGCCAAAATCGTCTCTTCGCCGGCACCGCCCACGAGCCGGTCTATGTTGGCGCGCACGGTGACACGCGTAATCGCCATAAGCTGTATGCCGTCCTTCGCCACCGCCGCTATGCGCGGCGTCTCTATCACCTTGGGGTTGACGCTCATCTGCACGGCCTCCAAAACGTTGCGCCCCGCAAGGTCTATGGCGGCGGCTCGCTTGAAAGACAACGGAATACCGGCCTTGTCCGCGGCGATAAGCGCCAACACGACGCGCGTCACGTTGCCGCCCGCCAAAAAGTGCGACTCAAGCTCGTCGGTCGTAAGCTCTATCCCCGCTTTAACGGAGGTGATCTTAGCCTCCACCATCTCCGCCGGCGGCACCTTGCGCAGACGCATGAAGATGATGCTAAGAAGCCCGACCGGGCAACCGGAAAATATCGCCTGCATCCACAGCTTGATAGCGGAGCTGATGTAGGCGACGATGACCAACGCGATAATGGTTAAAATGACGATTCCTACTATAACGATGTTTTGCATGGTACCGCTCTCCTTAATGAATATGGGTGAATTTTTACGAACCTATATCAGCCAATTTTGATTTTGTAAAATTCAGTATCAACGAAGTATCTTTAATCGCTTGCCTCATCTCCGTTTCCGTTAGTTCTATATGCGATGGATAGCGTGATTGAGATATATATGTTGTTATTTTTTCGCAAGCAACCTTAAAACAATCAAAATCGGATGTATATTTACTAATATGTCTAAGCAATAAATTGAGATCATGAGTTTTGATTAATGAACCGTCTTTTGCGATTATATATGCTTTAAGAATTTTCTCAACGGATTGTTGACAATGATAACATACTATTTCAATAGGTATCGGATAATGAGTTTCCACCGTTTTTACAACGTGGTCATAATCCATTTGAGCGTATCGAATCCACTCATCTACAATAAGATTATCCATATAAAACGACTCCGTACTCCATAATATGATGTTGAAACGAGCCTGCCAATGTTGCGCGAACCGCAAAATTGTCCTGATTGTATGCAAACAGATCCACCGATCGCTTTCTTACGTTAAGCAACAACAAACGCAGGTCTACCATAATCTCTATCGGGCGTTTGTCTTTCACCGGCGTCAATACGCACAAATCAAAGTCGCTGTTGGGGGTTTCCTCGCCCCTCGCAAACGAACCGAAGAGAATGATCTTGGTTACGATCCCCGTTCCGACCAGCGTGTTCACGATATTGTCGAGTTCCGTTTTGGCTGAATCGTCCATACGCTCTCCTACCGCTCCCTCTCCTTGACTAAATCCGCCGCCTCTTCCGGGGTTTCGACTTTCATTAAGGCTTCGAAGAAGGCACGGTCGTTTAGGTATCTCGACAGCGTGCTCAAAATTTTCAGGTACTCGTTGTTTTGACCCTGCGGGCCGATTATTAGGAAGATCAGGTGGGCCGGCTTGCCGTCTACGGCTTCGAAGGGCACCCCCTTGACGCTGCGGCCGACGGCCATCGTTATCGCGTTTACCTCCGCGACGAGCACGTGCGGGATCGCGATGCCCTTGCCTATGCCGGTTGACGAGATCTTCTCCCGGGCCATTACCTCGCGGATATGGCGGTCAACGTCGTCGGCCCTCAGGCTCCCCGCGCTCGCGAGAAGGGTTACGAGCTCCTTGACCGCGGCCTCTTTGGTGCGGGCGGCAAGCTCAAGCTGTATGCACTTGGGGTCAAATAGGTTTGAAATGACGTTCATTTTTCGGCTCCGGGTTTAAATCAAAAATCATTGAAATTTCCGTGGATATCGATACTAACGTATTAAAATAATAACTCGCGCGCCCCACAATGTTATATTTTTGTAAAATATGAATCCCAAATACAACGACGACGCAAAGGAGCGCGTACGACAACGAGTTGACATTGCCGCCGTCGTGGGGCGCTACGTCAACCTCAAACAGCGCGGACGCGTTATGGTGGGGCTTTGCCCGTTCCACAAGGAGAAGAGCCCCTCCTTCCAGGTCAACCCTGATATGGGGGTTTACTACTGCTTCGGCTGCGGCAAAGGCGGCGACCTCTTTAGCTTTGTGGAGGAGATGGAGGGCGTCGGCTTCCGAGAAGCCCTTGAAATGCTCGCGGACGAGGCTGGGGTTGAACTGCCGCGATACGAGAGGCGCGAATGGCCGGGCGAACCGCCGCCGGAAGCGGGGGGGCGCGGCGCCGGCGCCGTCAAAGCGGATCTGTTGGACATACATAAGCTGGCGGCGGAGTTTTATTACAAATCCGTAAAGAGCAACCCGCAGGCCGTAAACTACTTCAAATCGCGCGGGCTCTCGGCGGAGACGGTGAAAGAGTTCGGGCTGGGCTACGCGCCCGAAGGATGGGACGGATTGCTGAATTATCTTTTGGGTAAGAAAATTCCGCTACAAAAGATAATAGAGTGCGGGCTGGCAGTGAGCAAGGAGGGCGGCCAACCGTACGACCGCTTCAGAAACAGGGTGATCTTCCCGCTATGCGACCTCAGCGGGCGCGTGATAGCCTTCGCGGGGCGGGGGCTAAGCGCCGACGCGCAACCGAAATACCTTAACTCGTCGGAGAGTGCGCTATATAAGAAGAGCAATGTGCTTTACGGATTACACAAGGCGCGCGACGGTATCCGCGAACTCGGATACGTCATTATCGTGGAGGGGTACATGGACTACCTGACCCTATACCAAGCCGGCATCCGCAACGCGGCGGCGGCTTCGGGAACGGCGTTTACGGAGGAGCACGCCCATCTGATAAAGCGCGTAGCCGGCAAAGCTACGCTCGTATTCGACGGCGACCGCGCCGGGCTCTCCGCGGCGCAACGGGCGGCGTTTATCCTCGCCCCGCTCGATTTGCAGGTATCTATATTGGCGCTCCCCGGCGACGACGATCCGGACTCCTTCGTAAAGCGCGAGGGGTCCGACGCCTTCCGCAGCCTGCTCGATAAGGCGCGCCCCGCCGCCGATTTTTTGATTGATAAACTGATATCGGAGTCCGACGGGTCGCCGTACGGCAGGAGTAAAGTAATCGACGAACTGATACCGTACGCGTACGCGCTTAACGACGACGTAGTGCGCGGTAACTTTTTAGACAGACTTGCGCAACGCGCACGTGTGGATAGACGGATCGTGGTAAACAAGTTCAACAATTACCGCCCGTCGTCAAGTGGCGAGGCGCAGCCCGCCGTCCCCGTTAACAGTGACAAGCCGATAGTTGTAGGCACCCTTGAAGAGGGCTTTCTAAGTGCTCTAATCGCCGCCCCGAAACTTATCGCAACGGCGCGGCAGTTCATCTCGCCCGAAATACTTACTGACCCCGTTGCGGAGAATATATATTCTATTATGTTGGGCGCGTACGATCGCGACGGTGGTTTGGAAGGGTTGCTTGACGCGTGCGGCGGCGACGAGCCGCTAAAACGTTTCGTATCTAAACTCTCCGTTACGTCGGTGCCGTTGGAACACTTGGAAGATGAACTTGTTCAGAAGATATCCATTCTGCGCCAAAAATATTTTAAAGCGCGGATAGCCGACGTGAGGGCGGAATTGTCGGTCTGCTCGGCGGCGGAGGAGAGGGAGCGATTACTGGAGCGTCTCCGCGACTACGGGGAGCAACTCAAGGAGTCTGATTTGCGGGAATGAGTACGACCACGAAAAGAAACGACGCGCCGCCGTCCCTGCCTATGGACAGGGCTGCGCTTCGGTTGCGCAAGCTCGCCAATTTGCAGGGTTTCGTTACCGAGGCGCAGATGGAGGACGCGGTAGACGCCGCGGACGACATTGAGCGCATAAGGGAGATATTGGAGCGCGAGCGCATTACCATCAACACGTTCGTCGGCGGGCGAGCGGCGTTGCCGCGCGCCGATCGCAAGGCGGAACGTTCGACGCCGAATGCCCATTACACCGATCCCACGCTCGCCTACCTGAGCACCGTAGGTAAGGTGCCGCTACTCTCCAAGGGGCAGGAGGCGGAGTACGCGATGCGCATGGAGACGGCGCAGGGCAAGTTGTTTGAAATGGCTTTCCGCTCCAGCTACGCGATAGACAGCCTGAGGCGCTTGGGTCAAAAATTGGAAAACGGCGAGGTGGAGTGCGCCGACGTAATCCGCCTGGAGGAGGGGCATGGAGAAGGGCCTGAGGCCGCGGCGGACTTAGCCGAAAAGCGCGCCGAGTTCCTAAAAACGCTCTCCATAATAAAGAGCAAATACGCCGCTATAATCGAGTTGGAGCGTGAGGGCGTTGCCGAAAAGGAGTTGGACAAACTTTGGGACGAGACCATACTCTTGTGTAGGGGTATGGGGCTGAACGCCAAGCACGTTGAAGATATCTTAGATAGGTATAAGGAGGAGTTGGCATCGGAAAAACGCGGCGCCGACATTGAAAAATTCTCGCGGCTGGAGGAGACGCGCAACCAAGCGAAGTGCGCCGTGATAGAGGCCAACGTGCGCTTGGTCGTGAGCATTGCCAAAAAGTACATGACGCGCGGAATGGAAATCATAGACCTCATACAGGAGGGCAACCGCGGATTGATAAAGGCGGTGGAGAATTTCGACTACCGCAAGGGTTACAAATTTTCCACTTACGCGACGTGGTGGATCCGTCAGGCCATACTTCGGGCGATAAACGACAAATCGAAAGCGATTCGCATCCCCGCCAATACGATGGAGTTAGTCAACAAAGTGCTGCGCGTAACGCGTAAGTGGGTAATAGATTACGGTTACGAACCCTCGTACCGGGAGATAGCCGTTACGCTTGATTGCCCGGTGGCTAAGGTACAGCAGGCGATGGAGTATTCGCTCGATCCCATATCGCTCGATATGCAGATAAACGGCGACAGCGGCGCGACGGTGGGCGAGTACATAGAAGACTCAACCGTAGTTGACCCCACGCAAAAGATATCGCTCTTACACCTCCGTGAGCGGATAAATTCCGTGCTGAGTTCGCTCGCGCCTAAGGAGAGGGAAATTTTGATGATGCGCTTCGGCTTGGACGACGGGAGGATTAAGACGCTTAAAGAGATAGGGGAAATATTCGACATAAGCCGCGAGCGCGTTCGTCAGATAGAGACAAAAGCGTTGTCCAAATTAAAGCACCCCAGTCGGGTGAGGTTGCTGTCGGCGTGGCGCGAGGAGCGTTCGGAGACGCTGGCCGACGTTCCGTATGAGGAATAGGCATTGATTTTATACGCTGATAAAAGGGAGTTGCAGTCAATAATGTCGATAACGACGCAATCCAAAACCCCGCTTGTCGGAATAATAATGGGTTCCGCTTCCGACTGGGAGACGATGCGGAACGCGTCCGCCGTATTGGACGAACTCTCCGTTCCGTACGAGACCGAAGTCGTTTCCGCCCACCGCACCCCGGACAAGCTTTTCGGCTACGCCGAGTCGGCGCGGGATCGCGGTATTGAGGTGATTGTCGCCGGCGCCGGCGGCGCAGCGCATTTGCCGGGGATGACGGCCTCCAAAACGTCGTTGCCCGTTATAGGCGTTCCCGTCCAATCGAAGGCGCTAAGCGGCATGGATTCCCTTTTGTCAATCGCGCAGATGCCCGCCGGAATACCGGTGGCGACAATGGCCATAGGCCGCGCCGGAGCGGTGAACGCGGGACTTATGGCGGCGGCGATACTGGGGAATAAATATCCGCAAATCAGAGACGCCTTAGACGAGTACAGAAGGAAGCAAACCGAGGAAGTGCTGAATAATCCCAATCCTAACGTTTCGGGAGCGTGAAAATCAATAAGCGGCGCGCGCCGAATCGAGTTGGGCGGTTTATCGTAAAGAATTAGGATTCAAATGACGACAAAAACAACGACTATAGGCATTCTCGGCGCCGGGCAACTCGCCCGTATGCTCGCTCTTGCGGGGTTACCTTTAGGATTACGCTTCGTGGTTTTAGACCCCGCTCCCGACGCCTGCGCCGCCGTAGTGTCCACACACGTTGTTGGGGGATACGGCGACCGCGAGACCCTCTCGCGGTTCGCGGGTATGGTCGACGTTGTCACCTACGAGTTCGAGAATGTTCCGGCCGAAAGCGTGAATTACTTGGCGGAGAGGGTGCCCGTCTATCCCTCCCCGCGGGCGCTCGCCGCGTCGCGGGACAGGTTCGCGGAGAAGAGCCTTTTTGTTGAGCTTGGCATTCCCACGCCTAAATTCATCGCGGTTGACGGTCTCGACGGGTTGAGGGCGGCGGTGTCGGAGATTGGGTTGCCGGCGGTGCTCAAGACGCGTACTTTAGGGTACGACGGGAAGGGGCAGTCGGTCATTAAACGCGATGACGATATTGAGGGGGCGTGGGCGCGGGCGGGCGGCGCGCCGTGTGTTCTTGAGACTTTTGTCCCATTTACGAGGGAGATAAGCGTTGTGGTCGTAAGGGGGCGCGGGGGGGAGACGCGTTTTTACCCTATCGGCGAGAACACGCACTCCGGCGGCATACTTCGCCATACGGTTTGTTGTTTGGACGACCCGGCGCAGTCCGCGGCGGAGGGGTTGGCAAGCCGGTTGTTGGAACACTTTGGATACGTGGGTGTTTTGGCGTTGGAGCTGTTTGAGGTAGACGGCAAGCTGATGGCGAACGAGATGGCGCCGCGAGTGCACAATACGGGGCACTGGTCGATAGAGGGGGCGCAAACGAGCCAGTTTGAAAACCACGTGCGCGCCGTGGCGGGGTTGCCGTTGGGCGGTACGGGGGCGGTGTGCCGTAGCGCGATGGTGAATTTTATAGGTACGATACCGGACGCCGCGGAGGTGCTAAGCGTGGACGGGGCGCACCTGCACGACTACGGGAAGGCGCCGAGGCCGGGGAGGAAGCTGGGTCACGCCACGGTTTGCGGAGATAGCGAAGGGGCGGTTGAAGCCGGATTGAATGAGTTGTTGAGGTTAACGAGGAATTGCTGAAATGGCAAATAAAAGCGGTATGGCCCCGTCGCAGTTGGACTTCTTATCCCCCCTAAGCGGTATCCCCAAATTAGGTCCAAAGCGAGTAGCGGCGTTAGGGGAGGCGGGAATTAAAACCGTAGGCGACCTACTGCGCTATTACCCGAATAAGTATATAGATAGGTCTAACGTAGTCAATATCAGGGACATTGGTAACGGCATTGATAACATAACCGGATTGCTTCGCTTCGCTCGCAACTTGTTTATCTCGGCGAAAGCCAATGACCGTAATTACGAGGAGCGAGGCGACGAAGCAACTTGTTTATCTCGCCGTAAGGCAATCCAGACTGTTAATTGCAATACTAATAGTATCAATAGCAATAATAAGAGAGACATCATCCATAAAGACATCAACACCGATAAAAACAGAATAATAACCGTAATAGGTACCGTAAACTCCGCCCGCCAAAGTTTTTACGGCCGCCCCAATTTCCGTGTTACCCTACGAGACGACGGCGGCGATACGCTCGACGCCTTGTGGTACATTCGCGGTATGAAGATAGCCGTCGGCGAGAGGCTTATGCTTACCGGCGGCGTTACGGTGAACAAGGGCGGACGGGCGGTTATGATACACCCCGTTCTCGAAAAGTTAGTCGACGGCGTTACGGTTAGGCCGATACTCGCCGTTTACGCCATACGTGAGCCGATGCGGGAGGCCGGTGTTAACCAAAAGCTCTTGCGTTACGCCATAGAGTGGGTCATAGGCAAGATAAACGTCGACGCTTACCCGCGAGTCTTGCCCGATGTTATAGAAAAAGACAAAAAATTTCCGCCGCTGCGCGACTGTTTGCGTCAGGTGCATTTGCCGGACGATCTCGCCGGGATTGACGCGTATAAGGCGCGGCTGAAGTACGAGGAGCTGTATCGGGTTGCGTTGGACTTGCGTTGGAGCCGGCGTAAGTTCGCGTTGCCTGGGTACTCCATGTCGCCGGGCGACCTTGCGGACAAGCTACGCGCGGCGTTGCCGTTTACGCTTACGGAATCGCAGGAGGCGGCGGTGCGGGTGTTGCACGGCGACGCGGCGCGGTCTACCCGAATGCACCGCCTGTTGCAGGGCGACGTGGGGTCGGGCAAGACGATTACGGCGCTCTTCGCGGCGTTGCCGGCGCTAAACGCCGGGCGGCAGGTGGCGTGGATGGCGCCCACGGAGATTTTGGCGAGGCAGACAAAGTACGCGGCGGAGAAGTATTTGGGCGCTTTGGGGATTCGCGTTGAGTACGTGGGCGCGGGCGACGGGGCCGAGAAGCGGCGGGCGCTTTGCGATTTGGCGTCGGGGGCGTTGCGCTTCGCCGTGGGCACGCACGCGCTGTTCATGCCCTCCGTTAAGTTTCGCAATTTAGGAATAATAATAATAGACGAGCAACATAAATTTGGGGCGGCGCAGCGGTT
>LIUJ01000262.1 GCA_001462255.1 Fibrobacteria bacterium GUT77
CCTATACACCAACCGAATATACACATATTAGGGGGACAAGGTGGCTGGTACGCGTATTGCAACAAAACATTTGGCCGCTGATACCGTTGCCTTTGGGGTTGAAAAGAATTGTGTGGCATAAGTTGTTTTTTAATAAAAATAAGTTCGCGTATAAGGACAAGGACGCAAAAAACGTCTTCTCAAACATATATACCGATAATTTTTGGCTTTCCAAAGAGTCCCGTTCCGGCGGAGGTTCGCTCATATCGACTACAAAGACCGTCCGCGAGCAACTTCCGGTTATATGGGAGCGATATGGGGTAAAGACCTTTTTGGACGTTCCGTGCGGAGATTACAATTGGATGAAAGAGGTGGAAAAGAAAAACATTGCGTATATAGGCGGCGACATCGTTGATGATTTGATAGAGCAAAACAACAAAAAATATTCGGGCGAAAACGTCTCGTTTAAGGTAATTGATATAACAACGAACGAGTTGCCGACGGTTGATATGATACTTTGTAAAGATTGTTTGCAACACTTGTCTTACGAAAAAATATTCAAGGCGTTGCGGAATTTCAAAAGTTCAAAATCGAAATATTTGTTGACGACGTCGTATTCGGCGACCGTATATAATTGGGATATACTCGACGGAGATTGCCGTCCTTTGAATTTACGAAAAAAGCCGTTTTGTCTGCCGGAGCCTATAATGAAAATTCGTGAAAAGTCCAGAGGCGTTCAGGTTGACGGCGATAAGGACTTGTATCTGTATAAAATTGATGATATGAACGTGTAGCGAATAAACCGACATAATAATATCCGTCGGTACCGACGGATATCAATTGATATAGGAGAATACAATGACCCAAACGCAAACTCAACACGTTGACGTGTCGATAGTAATCCCCGTCTACAACGAGGAAGAAAGTTTGCCGGAATTGATGAAAGGCGTTTCCTCCACGTTTGACTCTATGGGAAAAAGTTACGAAGTGATCTTCGTTGACGACGGCAGTACCGACGATTCATTCAACGTCGTTAGGGTTCTGCGCGAAACTTACGGCGTCGGCGACGCCGAAAACGTCAACAGGATAAAGGCTATCCGTTTCAGCCGCAACAGCGGCAAGTCCGCCGCCCTAAGCGCCGGCATCGAATACGCCTGCGGCGATATGATCATTACTATGGACGCCGATCTACAAGACGACCCCGCCGCCATTCCCGAAATGTTGTCCAAAATCGACGAAGGCTGGGACGTGGTGAGCGGTTGGAAAAAGGTGAGACACGACCCATTCGGCAAAACGTTCCCGTCGAAGATATGGAACGCCATGACCTCAATGGCCGCCGGACTGAAGTTGCACGACTTCAACTGCGGCTTTAAGGCCTACCGACGCGACGCCGCCAAGAACCTCGACATCTACGGCGAACGCCACCGCTACCTCCCGGCCATGGCCCACTGGGACGGGTGCAGGGTGACGGAAATCGTCGTCCCTCACCACGCGAGAAAATTCGGCAAGTCCAAATACGGCGCGTGGCGCATGTTCAACGGGGCTATGGACATGATTACGCTACTCTTCCTAAAACGCTACATGAGGAGCCCGATGCATTTCTTCGGCATCCTTGGAATGCTGGCGATAATGGTGGGAGTCGGGATACTGGGATATTTCGGGGTGATGTGGGCGATAACCGGCGCGATGAAGATTAGGCCCCTCACGCTTCTCGCGATAGGGTCCATGATTATGGGTATGCAGTTCATATCAATAGGTTTGGTGGGCGAGATGATTACCAACACCACCCAGGGCCGGCGGCAATACAGTGTGCGGGAGAGACTGTAACATCATCCTCCCGCCCCGCTCTCCGTCGTAAAGGTCAGCCTTCCGTCGCCGACCCCGATTTTGAGTACCCCGCCCTCGGCTATCTCGCCGGAGATTATCATCTTTGAGACGGGGGTCTCGATTTCACGTTGGATAACCCGCTTTAACGGTCTTGCCCCGTAGACGGGGTCGTAGCCTTTTTGGGCTATTAGGTCGAGCGCCGCGTCGTCTATACGGGTTTCTATACGCATGTCGGCCAGGCGTTTTATCAATCCCTGCGTTTGTATGGCGGCTATTTTTCTGATTTCATTCTTGTCTAACGGGTCAAAAACCACAATCTCGTCTACACGGTTTAAAAATTCGGGACGGAAGTGGCGGCGTAGCTCCGATAGTACGATATCTTTGTTGATACCGTTATTGTCAATACGATTATTATTGATACTATCGGTATTGATATCGTCATTATTAATACCCTTACCTAGTATTAAATGCGACCCGATGTTCGACGTCATTATGATTATCGTGTTCTTAAAATCGACGGTGCGCCCCTGCGAGTCCGTTACCCTGCCGTCGTCCAATATCTGTAATAGGACGTTGAAGACCTCCGGGTTCGCCTTCTCTATCTCGTCAAACAATACGACCGAATACGGACGCCGCCGCACCGCCTCCGTTAGCTGGCCGCCCTCCTCGTATCCCACGTATCCCGGCGGGGCGCCGGTCAGGCGCGATACGGAGAATTTCTCCATGTACTCCGACATGTCTATGCGCACCATAGCCCGCTCGTCGTCGAAGAGGCTAAACGCCAGCGACCGCGCCAACTCCGTCTTTCCTACGCCGGTCGGCCCCAAAAAAATAAAACTGCCTATGGGACGGTTCGGGTCTTTTAACCCCGACCGCGCCCTTAGCACGGCGTCCGCTACGGCGTCGGCGGCCTCGTCTTGACCCACCACGCGCTCGTGCAGGTGCTTCGATAGTGATAATAACTTGTCTTTTTCCCCCTCCACAAGCTTGCTTACTGGGATGTGCGTCCAACGGCTTATTATTTCGGCAATATCCTCCTCGCTTACCTCCTCTTTCAACAATCGCGTCCCGTCGTCGGAATTTTTGATTTCCGCCTCTATCTCCGCCATCTTCCGCTCAAACTCCGGTATGCGGCCAAGGCGCAGTTCCGCGGCGCGACTCAGGTCGTACTCGCGTTCCGCGCGCTCCAAATCAATCCGCGCCTTGTCTAATTCCTCCCTTACCTTTTGCAACCTGTCGGACTGGGATTTTTGCGCCTCCCACTTATTCTTAAGCGACGCCGCCGTTTCGCGGACGGCGGCCAACTCCTCCTGCAACTTCGACAACTTCTCCTTTGATCCCTTGTCCTTCTCCTTCTTCAGCCCCTCTATCTCTATCTCAAGCCGCATCTGCCGGCGCATAGCCTCGTCGAGCTCCACCGGACTGGAGTCGCGCTCCGTCCGCAGTTTCGCCGCCGCCTCGTCTATCAAGTCTATCGCCTTATCCGGCAAAAAACGCTCCGAGATGTAACGGTCGGAGAGGACGGCGGCGGAGACCAGCGCGCTGTCCTTAATCTTTACCCCGTGGTGCAATTCGTAACGCTCGCGCAATCCCCGTAGTATGGATATGGTATCGCCTACGGAGGGTTGGTCGACGAGCACGGTTTGGAAGCGGCGCTCTAAGGCTTTGTCCTTTTCGATGTACTTCCGGTATTCGTCGAGCGTGGTAGCCCCAATGGTGCGCAGTTCGCCGCGAGCGAGCATGGGTTTGAGCATGTTCCCCGCGTCCACCGCCCCCTCCGCCGACCCGGCGCCGACTACGGTGTGCAGTTCGTCTATAAATAGGATAACGTCGCCGCGTTCGGTAACCTCTTGTAGCACGGCTTTGAGCCGCTCCTCAAACTCGCCCCGGAATTTTGCCCCGGCGATGAGCGACCCCATGTCGAGCGACACCACCGACTTGCTCTTGAGCCCCTCCGGC
>LIUJ01000263.1 GCA_001462255.1 Fibrobacteria bacterium GUT77
TCAGCCCGCATAGTCAACGTTGAAACCGCCGAAGTCGCCTTCATCGGACAAGCCACAAGCCCGCTATCAACAATAGACGACCTCACCAACGTTTCTGATAAGGTCGTCAGAAAAATGTTCAACCTGCCCGAACCGCCCGAAACAAACGCCCTATTCCACAAACCGATAATAGAAATCAGCATCGGAGCGGGCGGTATAATAGCCGGCGGCTTCGGCGGCGGGATGACGTGGTCGGACGGCAAACGGATCGCGATGCCATATTCCGCCACCGGCGTATACCTATTCTTCGACGCCGTATACGCCGAACTGTTCTTCGGTTACGCCGCCGGCGACGGGAAATGGGAGAGCCCCAACGCCGCCGACCCACAAAATTTACCATATATGCCCCGCGCCTACGTAAACGCCGGCCTATTAGCCAAATACCCCTTCGAGTGCTATGAGCGCATAAAACTCTTTCCGCTCTTAGGGCTCGAATACGAGATGTCAATCTCCGGCAAACTAAAATACGGAGGCAAGGCCGACTATGCCTTCGACGGCGCGAACAACCACCCCGAAGCAAACTCACTAAGTTCGCTATGGCTCAAACTCGGCGGCGGAATAGACTTCGCTTTGGGAAAAAACGTTTACCTACGGTCGGAATTGATATACGGCCTGAGAGCCGCGAACACATTTGAACACTTTTGCGCGGACAGACTGCAATCCGACGCGTGGGCTGAATTCGGTCAGGGAATCGCGGTAAAAATAGGCGTCGGCGCCAAATTTTAATCGATAATTTTTGATTTAAATAACTAATAACACGTTAAGCGGGAGGAAAATATGAGAAAGACAGTTTTACGCGCCATCGGCTTTGCCGTAATTACAACCGCCATCATTATAGGATGCGGAGATAGCGGTAACCAAGATAAAACGTTGAACGTAGGCGAAATACTGAGCGAGGTTACCGGCGGGGAGAGCGACACTACGCACTACTACACCCTCACGGTCAACGAGGGCGAGGGCGGCAATGTATCGCGTAGCTCAAACAATACGTCATACAAAGCCGGAGAACGTGTCACCGTAACGGCGACGCCGAGCAACGGTTATATCTTCAACGGATGGGAGGGAGACCTAAACGACACGGCCGCCACCGTAGTCGTAACCGTGAACGGCAACCTCACGATAAAAGCAAAGTTCATTCGGTATGATATTCCCACGTATACCCTAACAATCAATAGTGACGGAGGCAACGTAACCCGCGTGCCAAACAGCGTTGGCTATACCGCGGGCGAAGAAGTTACCTTAACGGCTATGCCTATTGACGATTGCTACAAATTTATAGGTTGGTCGGGAGCGGCAAGCGGTACCGACGAATCCATAACGGTATCAATGAACAAAGATCTCGAAATAAAAGCCGTTTTCCAACAGCAAACATACACGCTCACACTCGGAGCAAATAATTCTCAAGGCGGTAAAACGTCACGCGTACCTGACCAAGCCTCCTATACCTGCGGTGAAAAGGTTATCGTAACCGCTACAGAAGCGCCGGGCTACACATTTGTAGGTTGGTCGTCTGACAGTGAGTTAGGCACAACAAATCCGGCGACGATTACGATAGACAATAACAAGACGCTGACGGCCAACTTTCGACAGAATATATATACGGTAGCAACAGCCGTAAACACAATCGGCGGCGGTACCGGCGGTTCCGTGTCGCGTAACCCAAACAAAGAAACATACGCGTACGGCGAATCGGTTACTATTACGGCAACGGAAACGCCGCCAAGCGGCGATGTTTTTTATAGATTTACCGGATGGACAGGCACATCGGAAAAAAGTCCCGTCGTAACTATCACTATTGATAAGGACACGGCGCTAACCGCTAATTTTCAGAAGGAAACCGTACCTTATTACACACTCAATACCCCCACATATCCGTTAGGCATTGGCACGATAGTTCGCAATCCGGATAACGCGTCTTACAAAAAAGACGCGGCGGTTACTGTAACGGCTCCCAAGATAAACGGTTATGAGTTTATTAATTGGTCTGGAGCATCTTCATCTGAAAATAGTGTTGTAACGATTACTATGGACGAAAACAAAACATTGACCGCCAATTACCGAAAGATAATTTTTACACTTAGTGTAGAATATCCATCCGCCGCCGGTAATGTATATTTCGAGCCATACAAGAGCGGATATACATACGACGAAAATGTTACAGTGATTGCTGAAGCGAACCCAGGGTACGAATTTACCGGATGGTCGGGAGCGTCAACGTCTGATGTCGCAACCGTTACGATCACTATGAACGACAACAAAAAGTTAATCGCCAATTTCACGCCACTCGTATACAAACTTAACGCCTACGCGACCGGTAGCGGCGACGTATCTATCAGCCCCAACAAAGAATTTTACAACTACAACGACCAAGTCATCGCAACATACAAGCCGAAAGACTGCTACACATTCTCCGGGTGGTCGGGTACTGCAACGGGAACAACAAATAACATAATAATTACAATGAACGACAACAAAACGCTAATCGCCAACTTCCAACAGAACCAATATATCCTCACGACAAACGTGTCTACGGCAGGGAGCGGTACCACATCGCACCCGAATCAGACAAACTATAATTGTGGGACAACCATCAACGTGACCGCCACACCGGCAAACGGTTACGAGTTTAAAGGGTGGTCGGGAGCAACAACAAGCGCAACAAATCCGGCGGCGATTACGATAGACGGCAATAAAACGTTAACGGCTGTTTTTCAACCCATAACGTACACGATAACATACAATCTTAACGGTGGAACGGTGACATCACCCAATCCAACAACTTATACCATAGAAACGCCGACGTTTACGTTGAATGATCCGAAACGAGACGGCTACCGCTTCAATGGTTGGACGGAAACTAACAACGCGACACCGCAGATACCACTAACAATACCGATAGGGAGTACCGGAAATAAGAACTATACTGCGAATTGGACAAGTGGTCCTGGTAACAACATAACATACAATCTTGACGGTGGAACGGTGACACCGGTCAATCCGTCAAGTTATACCGTAGAAACGCCGACATTTACGTTGAATAATCCGACGCGGTCATGCTATACATTCGCGGGTTGGACGGGATCCAACGGTATGACCCCGCAGACATTCGTAACTGTACCGCAAGGAGGTACGACCGAGAAAAACTATACGGCAAATTGGACGGTAATTACATACAACCTCACAACAAGCGTATCGCCGTCGTCAACCTACGGCTCCGTGTCGCGTAGTCCGAGTCAAACAAGTTATGCGTGCGGGACAAGCGTTACCTTGACTGCCGTACCGACAAGTAGCGATTATGCGTTTGACAGCTGGGTTGGCGCACCGTCGGGCGTAAGCGCTTCGAGCGCAACAATAACGTTTGACGTTAATAGTAATGTTACGCTAACTGCAAAATTTAAAATTAAAAGAATAGAAACCGTACAATTTCCTACCGTCAATTCCTATCCCTATATTTGGGACAAAGGTTTTCCTGCTTCGGTAGAAGTTTATGCCTTTGGCGCGGGTGGCGGTGCTTCGGGCGGGTCCATCAACGATGGTAGCGATAACGATAAAAAAGCAGAGGATACTATTACCGGTGGAGGAGGTGGAGGGGGGGCGGCTGTTTATGCGAAATTTAGTATAACAAGTACAATTAATAATATGATTTATGTAAAAGTAGGTAATGGTGGTACCGGAGGAGATAAAAAACCTGCGATTGCTGGTAATGGTTGGCAATATGGTTATCCTGGAAGTAGTGGTGGGGCATCAACGGTTGTAGTCGGTAATATTTCATCTCCTGATTTGTCTGTAACGGCAGGAGGTGGTGGGGGCGGATTAGGTGGGATAGGAGGGAATGTATCTAATCCTGATCCGGATCGTGGATATGGTGGAAAAGGCGGCAGCGGTAGTGTAACACCGAAGTACTCTTCATTTCTTGAGAGTCCTCCTGTTGTTAATTCAGGAAAAGATGGAAATAGAGGAGCATATTGTGATAATTGCAAATCCACCACTGCAGGTAAAGGTGGGACGGGTGGCACATTGCCAGTAAATGCTTACGTAAATGGTGTCTATTATGGAGACATATCTGCCGGTAAAGGAGGCAACGGACAACCGAATAATGTCGGAACAAATGGTGAAAAGGGTCAAGTTATAATAAAGTTTACATGGTGGGAATAATTACAACAACCCATCCCGCAATACGCCATATTCCTTCCGACACATTGTCGGTAGGAATAGTTAATAAAATTGATTGCATAAAGAGCATAGTATCTTTGGACACCGAGCTTCGCCCCCCTAACGTGGGGCGGAGTTATTTGTGGTGGAGCGTTTTGGTTCGCCGAGGTAAGCGTAAGCAAGTTCTGCCGGGCGAAGCGTTCCGTGTCTACCGTTTCGGACTCTCCGCAAGAAATGGGCGTTCGTCCCCGGTCGCCCTGTTGTCCGGCGGTAGTTTTACAGCTGGATGATTTCGTCAATCGTGAGTCCCGTGATTTCGGCGATTTCATTTACATCCATACCGCGAACTTTTAAGGCATTCGCGAACTTCAACGCGTCTTCGTGCTTTGTTTTGATTGTTGCCTCGAGAGTCGCCTCAGCGATCATCTCGTCTCTCCATGCGGCAAGACCGTGTTTCATGGTAACAATGTCTCCTTTCTTTAAGGATTCTTTTAGCGTTTCTATTTTTTTAGGCGATAATTTGCCTTTATATATTACGTGTGTTATCCAATTAAGCAACGTATTTTTATCGGCGTCCGACAGTTGCGGTGCCTGTTCCGCCCACCAATTCACCAATTCATCCGGCGACAGCCTTTTTTCAAGCCGCAATTTATCAATCGAAAGAAACGCGTCAAG
>LIUJ01000264.1 GCA_001462255.1 Fibrobacteria bacterium GUT77
CGCGCCGAGCGGGTTATTGGAACCACTGACCACCGGCCACGTAATCACGTTGCCGTTAACTTCGCCCGTCAACGGTTTTGGCGCGAGCGCTCCGGTATTGACGCTGCCGGTCGCCGACCCCATTAACCTAACGCCGAAGGGGATAGTGTCGCGAATCGTTACGTCGTAGGCCAAATCGGAACGGCTCGCCCAGTCGGTAATCGTTGATGTCCCGTAGGTCGGCGTGAAACGCACCCCGGCGTTGCCCGACTGGTTCGCTATACCCGTCAAAACAAAATACGGCATAACGGCCGACGTATCGCCCATCCACAACAATAAGCTGTCGTTTTTGAAAACGATTTTGTAATTGATTGACGTCTCCGTATCGGCCATAGGTACTCCTACCCGACCGGCGTCACGCCCATTCGAGGTAACGGTAACATCAAGGCCGGCGTAATTCTCATCCCGCAGATATAACCGCTCAAACCCCAATTCAACGGAACCCGAAGCGCCGCGCCGCGCGTATATGTATATTGGCGGCCCGTAATTCATGGGTTGCATCGCGCCGGTAAGCGTAACGTTTTTACCGGTAGCCGGCGTGAAGTACATATCAACCGGATTTGTTCCAAGTGTAATGGTTTTCCCGTCGTTACTGATAGACTTATTCGTCCCCTCCCATTGACTTGACGAATTGCTGACGGCGGGGTAGCCGTGCGTCTGCTTGTAGGCGATAGTGTAAACCACGGTATCGCCGGGAGAATAAGCTTTTTTATCCGCCCTCTTGTACATCGTGGTAAGTTCCGGCGGCGGCGGCGGAAGCGAGTCGCGGGTAACCACAAGAACGGCGGCGCTCTTCATGGGCGATTCCTTATCCGCCTCCGCCCACGCGTTGGACGTGATTTTCACGTTTGTAAAGACGGAAGGCGTGTCGGCGCGAACAACGTATTGGATGCTACCCTTTTGACCTACTAACAGTTTGTCTATCTCCCACGAAACGACGTTGCCGCTTAACTTGGGCGCTATGCCCAAGGGATTGGCGCCGGTGAAATTGAGGAATGTCACGCCTTTAGGCAAAGTGTCCCTTATGACGACGTTGTTGACCTCGCGACCGGGTAGCGGCCCGTTGCCGAATACGCGGCGCCACGTGTAGCCGTCCCACTCCTCAATAAGTATGTTGTCTACGGTTACGGAAGCCTCGTTGCCGCACAGTTTTCTATGCAACCGCTTGACCGGTTTTCCCGGATTGTCCGGAGAAGGGTCGTCGGTAAAATCAGGGGTTATGGGATATCCCCAATTTGCCATCGCGTCGTCGTCAATCTTACCAACGGCGCGCGAATTGTACGACCAATCGTCGCCCCACGCGCGTCCGGCGTAATTGCCGGCATACACCGCCCACACGCCCTTAAACGGCGTGCTGATGCCGCGGTGGACACGGTTGTCGAGGCCGCTGTAATTTATGAGAAACTGCGTGGGCGCGGCCATCGTCCCCCAGTTGGTATCGCTACGAGACGGGTCGAGAACGTCGGCTATCTGCAATATCAAGCGCTGATTCCATTTACCCTTGGCGTCCGCCCCCGGCGTGATGTTCTCGTGCAACAATTTAAATTTTGATCTCTCGGCCTCAGGCACGTATAGTATGTCCGTGCGAACACTCCACCCGTTTGCCCCCAACCCTTTGTAAGTATTGTCGGACATAAAGTAAGACACGCGATAATTTCCATAGTCGATATAGGCCTCGTGAGCGTCGCTAAACGCCCTTATCATGAAAGTATGGCTCCCGGCGTTTGCCGCGGTACCGTCATGCGCGTAAGAGAAGTTTACCCCCGGCCTCCCCCCGTTGAGCCACCCCGCCTCGGCGCTGTTCTCAAAGTCTATCGTGTAGACGGCGGTCATTCCGGGATTGACCGTATCTCTATAAACGGAATGATCGACACGCAAAGCGCGGCGGGCGATGTCAACCCCCGTCCGCTTCATCACCGACGATATTTTGTTCGGGTACTCGTTGGACGTCCACCCGGTTCCGTTCGTACATGAGATAGTGGCCTTGTTCTCATAGCGTTTGAGATTGGCGCGCGGAATCGCCGCCTTAAACGTTACGCTTCCCTTCGTAGGACTAACGCCGGTCGACGTCTTGAATCCCGGGACGTTGCCTATATTCCAGCTCACGGTATTTGTAGCCGCGTCATAAGACGGAGAACCCGTCCCCGATACAAACACAAAATCGCCGTGCAGGCGGTTGGATATTTTTACCCCTTTGGCCTCCTCCGCCCCGTAATTTCTGTAATCAACGGTATAGGTTATGGTGTCGCCCTCAAAAGCGTAAGTCTTATTGACATCCATGTATACTTTCATATTCGCCTGCCGCTTCATGCTCATGGGGGCGTGGTGATTGCCGGTGAGTACGTTCATCCCCAGTAGCCGGAAGAACCCGTGGAAATATTGAGGGGTGCTCGTCAAATACCTGTCCCCCGGTTCGGCGACATCCCATTCGAGTTCGGCTTGGCGGTACATCTCGGCCATAAGAGCGGTATCGCGGGCGGCGACGGCGGACGGAGAGCCGGTTCCGTGCATCCAGTTTAGCGGGTAAACAACCTTTTCCTCGCCCTGCGGCGAGTAATGGTATTTGAGCATGGACGGGCCCCACCAAGTCCCCTCCCCGAGTATCGTTTCGCACGCGCCGTTCCAGGGCGATTGCCGTCTATCCCATATAAATTTGGCAAAGCGCTTTCCGGCGTCTTGTTGGAAGGCGTTTGACCTGTTGCGCAAAACGGCGTGGCCTATAGGGTCCCACGTGTAGGTCGGGTTACCGTGCCATACATAGTTGAGCACCGTCCGCCACGCGGCGCGAAAGTCTTCACCGTCGTTGAACGTGGAGAACGCCGGCGTGGTATCGTTCTTCATCTCCACCCATCCGGCGACGGGGATGTTATTGGGGTTTTGGGATATCAACTTGCCTATCAACCAGTCGCTGGAAGCTTCGGCGCGCCGAAACTGTTTGATGTTCCAGTCGTAGGCGCTCGCGTTTTCCGTCTGCAGGTAATCGGCAAACTGCCGAAAGTAGGCCGGCGCGGCGTAGTCAATGTGCTGCGCCGTGGGTCCAACGGTCTCCGCCCGTTTGCTTATCCCTATGGAAAAGAGGTTTTGTGTGATATTTTGTGCCCACCCGGTAAGTTCCTGCCAACTGTCGCCTCCCTTAATGTACCCGTCAAAACCTATGTCGCCGCTGAGCAAATTGCCGTTGGCGGAAAAAGAGAGGGTGTCGCTTAATCCCTTTATAACCTTGAGAAAGTCGGCCTTATATGATATTTTATTGCCTCGCGAGTCGTTTATCCCCATGAACTCACCCCACTGCGCGTGGGCAATCATAAGCGCTATGGCGATGTCGAAGTCTCCGTCCGCGGCGCTGTTGCCCCCGGCGGCGTTCTGCCATCCGGGCAGGGTGCTGTACGAATACTGGGGCGCCTTCGACCCGTCGCGGTAGCGGGTAACGTTGTTCATGGTAAAATCATGGGCAAAAAGCCATAGACCGTCAAATGTGGTCTTATCGGCCATCATAGCCGCGGCAAGCATCGCGTACCCAGTCCCCTCGGAGCAGTCGGGGTTGGAGGCAAACTTTATGTACTTGGCGCCGTTTAACGCGATACCCTGATAGTACGAGGCGCGGTTCATCATTATTTGGTACGCGTCGCGTATGGACTTCTCCATCTCGGCGTGGGTAACACCGGCCGGATTGTGCGTGCCCAAATTGTACAAAACGTCGCCGTCCGGGTGCGCGTAGGGCAAGAACTGCGGAAACGGGAACGCCGGATCGCCGGAATTGATTTGAACCGGCACGGCGAAGGCCTCGGTGACCGCCGCTATCGGGACAAATATCAATAATAAAGCGAATAAAGGCGCGAAAGCCCAAAAACGCATCGGCTTCGGAATACGATTCGGATACATAGGTTTTATTTTCGCCATAATATATCAATATAGTTAATTTTTTGGATCAATGCCTAAAAAAATTTGATTTTAACGGCGCCGGCCCAAAAAACTATCCGTAAAAAATAAATATTGACACACTCACCCGCCGCATATAGTATATTAACAACGGTATCTGTTTAATCTTAAGCACTGTGGAGGGATCCAATCATGCAACTGTCGCAAGAGCAAATGGTTAAGCTTTTGAAGGGGAACTATACGTTTTCCCTATGGAGTATGTCTATGCTCATAACGCGTCTGAAGGGTGTATACGCGAGTGATCCGACGTCGTTGGAGAAGTGTACCGGCGAAATGAACGCTTTCGTTAATAAATTCAAGGGTGTGATGGGCAATGATTACACGGTTTTGCAAAAACTGTAACCGGAGAGGGGAAGTGTATTATGTTAATGACCTTTGATGAGGCGTCGAAGAGGATAAATAACGGGGAATTGCTCCATATCGCCGGAACGGAGGAGCTTATCAAAAAGTTGCCTAAGGGCAAGTGGATCGGCGGTTCCACGGAGTATTTCATGGCTAAGGAGGGCGGCACGGTCTCCGACGACCGACTTTTCGTGACGGTGTTTCCCTACGCCGATTTTTCCATCAAGTCCTACGGCGCCGAAGACATATCAAAAGTGGCGCTCGACGCTTTCGACAACGGCTTTTCCATTGCCATTATCCCGTTTGACAGCGCCGTCCACACAACTTACGCCGAGAAGGCGCCGGGTTTTGAGGACATGTTCATAAAAAACGTGGCGGGATGGATTGCCGGGCTCAACTTGGGCAAAGCGGGGCAAACGCCGGTCGCCGTCAACGGGCAGACGGGAGAGGCGCACGCCGATAAGGCGGCGGTGTTGCACATCGGCGTGCCGGAGGGCAAGGCCGTGACCATAGGCGTAATAAACATCTTCACCCAAGACGAGGAGTCGCCGGTTATTGAGTTCGCCGAAGACGGTTTCTCAGCGGTCAAGTGCTTGATCAACGGGGAGGAGCGCGTTTTCGCCGACTACATCGCCGAAAACGACATAGACACAAAACTGCCGCTCGTGGGAGATTACTCCGGCAACGGCGTCAACGTGTCGTTCAAATCCGTTGAAAACGGCGTAGTGAACCTTTACGCGCCGGTCTTCACCGGCATAAAGTATAAGATGGCGAAGGCCGTTTCCAACTACGCCGAAGAGTTCAACAATCATTTGGCCGATTTTCGCGACGCGCAATCCGTATTCTCCTGCAACTGCATCCTCAACTTTTTGTACGGGGAGCTTGAGGGCAAGAGCATAGAGCTGTTTAGGGGGCCTATAACATTCGGGGAGATCGCGTATCAATTAGTCAACCAAACCCTTGTTTATGTATCTGTGCTGTAACAAACATTCTGGATTGCTTCGCTTCGCTCGCAATGACGGTCATTGCGAGGAGCAAAGCGACGAAGCAATCCAGAGCATTTATCGGTACAAATCTGTCTATAAAACACCAAAAAAAGGAATCATAATGTTAACCGCGTTCGTATCTCTAAAAGTCCGGCGGGACAGCGTAAACGAGATCGCTTCGCAATTAGCCGCCATAAACGGTGTAAGCGAGGTATACTCAATAGCCGGCCGCTTCGACCTAACGGCAATAATTCGCGTGCGGGACTGCGACGATTTGGCCGACATCGTAACAAACAAGTTGCTTAAATTTGAGGGCATCCTCGATTCCGAGACCCAAATAGCCTTTCGAGTACACTCTAAACATGATTTGGAAAGTATGTTCTCATTAGGAGAGAACTGAGTAATGAACATTCCGCCGCCGCCTCCGCCGACACCGCCGACGCCGCAACAACCCGGATTGCCCCCGCAATCAGGCCAACCGCCGCAACCCGGCCAACCCGGCGGCCTCAAAGGCGGTTTCAAAATACGCAACGTACTCAACACGGTCAACCGCACAATCCTTCAGGCCGGGGCGACGCTCGGTAAGTACAACATCATAGAGGAGATCGGCAGGGGCGGTATGGCTGTGGTCTACAGGGCGCTGCAAACCGACCTGAACCGCGAGGTAGCGCTCAAGGTCATGCCGGCCAACATCACCCTAAACTACAGGTTCGTGGAGCGATTCTTAAGCGAGGGGCAGTCCGTGGCTAAGCTTAGCCACCCGAATATCGTCAACATATACGAAATGTCCTCCGAAAACGGCGTTTACTACATAGCCATGGAGTACATAACCGGCACGAATCTATACCAACACCTCAACGAAAACAAACCCAAGTTGGTAGACGTACTGGAGATAATTTCAAAGCTCGCCGAGGCGTTGGCCTACGCGCACGGCCAGAAGATCATCCACCGCGACCTTAAGCTCAATAACGTCATTATGAAAGACCCGCTGACCCCGGTGCTCATAGACTTCGGCTTAGCCAAAGCGCTCGAAGAATCCGACAGCGGCGGCGGCATTACGCGAACCGGCGAGATTATGGGGTCTCCGGCGTATATGGCGCCGGAGCGGCTGATGGGACGCGAGGTCGACCACCGTAGCGATATATGCTCGCTGGGCATAATGCTCTACGAAATGCTGACTTTCAAAAACCCGTACTTGGACCAGCGCAACCTCCACCAAACAACCTACAACGTCATGGAGGCCAACCCCATCCCGCCCAAGAAGCTCATACCGTGGTTGCCGGTGGAGATAGAAGCCATAACCCTAAAGGCAATGGCCAAGGATCCGAACGCGCGTTACCAAACGATGGACGAGTTTCGCAAAGACATAATACGCTACCAAAACGGCGAGGCGGTTACGGCGAGGCCGCCGTCGCTCAAAAAGCGCACGGCAAGCTATATGCGCAAGCGTTGGGCGCCCATAGCAATCACGCTACTCGTGCTGATCTTCTCCGGAATCATCGGCGGGAGTTACTACATTCAACGAAAGCGCGTGTACTCCTACTGGCAACTCTTCTACGCGCAACCGCTAAGCACGGTGGCGGAAGACTGGAAGCTCATGAACAACGACAGCTTACAACTCGGCAAATTGGAGGACGGCAACAAATCGTTCACGCTTTCGTCGCCCGGTTTTTCGTTCCTGCGCCTTGAACAACGCTTCAACCGCGACGTGTTGATAGAGTTCGACCTCTCCGCGCCCTCAAACAACCTGCACAGGGCCGGTCTCTTTCTCTTCAGCAACGGTCCGGAAAACGCGCACTGCGTACATATAAACCGCGACGGCTTCGGTGAGAGCGGGATAACCTATCCCGGCAGTAACTTCCTCTTCAGCGACGTTGAGCGTGGAACGATCCTTTGGCAGCACGTCAACCGAATTACCGTGGAACGCCTGCAAAACTCCATATCCCTAACGATAAACGGGATGCCCGTGGCGCGCGTGTACGACTTCTTTCCGGCTATAGGCAAGAACAACGAGAAAATCGGTTTTTTCGTAAACGGCTCCGCGGCCACCATATCAAACATCAGGGTATACCGCCGCGCAATTCCTCAAATTCCCAGCCCGACGCTAACCGGCGACCGCTTACGTGAACGCGGCGACTTTGAGTCGGCCATAGACGAGTACAACGGGCTGATGATAGACCAGTCGGCGCTCAACATGGCGAAGGAACTGCACCTGAATATCGCCGACTGCCTTATGCGCTTAGGCAGGTACGAAGAGGCGATAAACATCTTAGACAAAAGCACCCAGCTCCACAGTAGCGACGCGCTTAAAGCGAAGGCAAGGTACCTAAGCGGGCTCTCCTACCTCTTTATGGGCGACACCGTAAGGGCGGAGGGGGCGTTTGCCGTGGTAACGCGCTATTACAAGCAGAGCGCCGTGGGATTTTCGATAATGGCGGCGGAAATAGCCCGTTGCGCCAAGCTCGTGAACGTCGGGGAGACGGAGTGGGCGCTACGGGATATAGTGGCCAACGCCACGCTATACCCCAAAGCCACGCCCCACTGGGGCGCGCTTCACCTAAGCATTTTGGATAAAATGGCGCGAAGCGGCGACGTGGACGGAGCCACGCGCGTATCAAAATCCATCACCGCGCTCTACGGCGACTACCCGGAGATAAAGGCCCGCGCGAAAATATCCGTAGCCGAAGCCTACCTAAACGCCGGTCAAACGGCGGCCGCCTCCGATATATACAACCAGTCTATAAACCAAGGCGCCTCAGACAACGTTTGGCGCTCTTGGTACGCGATAGCCGACCTATACGAGTACGACTTCAACTACGCGCACGCCCAGGCGATCTACAATAAAATATGGAAAGAGTCGCCGCCGGCCTCAGTTACGCACTGGATGGCCAAAATCAAATGCGCCGAACAATCCGTCCGCGATACGGCCACCTTGGCGACGGCCCAACTGTTGCACGAAACCGTCGACGGCCCGCACCCGTTCCTCCTGCCGCGAATCATCGCCGCGTATTATACCGACAGGATAACGGAAATAGAGTTTTTAAGCCTTTGGGATAACCTATTGCCGCAAGACTCGTGGAGCCTCTACTACGTCGCCCGAAAACTCCTGCTACAGGGCAATCGGGCGGAGGCCATATCGGTAATAACCGTACTGCAACGCCAACTGCCGGTATCGTCGTGGCAGTCGTTTCAGGTACAAAAGATTCTGTACGCCCCGGACAAGTGGAACTGAGATTTACGCCGACCTCACTCCATCATCTCCAAATGCCTCTTATACCGTTTAGGAATTTTCAGCCCAACCAGTAGCCCCATCTCCGCCATAAACGCCGATATGACCGTAAAGCCGTCGGTGTAGAATCTTGTTATCCTCGCCGCTTTATCGGGTATGTCTTTGTAATCCGGCGGGCAGGCGAACGTCCAGTTCGCGCCGTCGCGGTCAAAAGCTATGCGGAAGTATTTGTCTATGTCGGAGCTCGGCAAGCCGGATTTTGACAGTAGGATGTGGTGCTCCATGCACTCGTCGACTTGGCCCACTATGGCGTCTGACCCGTCGAAGGATATGACGGCCAACATAGGGTCGCCCCTCTTTATGGCCGCGTCGATATCGCTTTGACCGCCGCTGTCGCTCGTGTATTTGACTATTCGCATTTTCATTTTTAAGTCGGCGCGGGCACAAACCTACCGCACCGCGGTGATCCTCATGACAAACATCGTCAACAGGGCCACTAGCGCCAAAAACGCCAGCGGCCTCATCAGTTTGAACCAAAACAGTGCCTTACGCGCCGCCTCCGCCTTGGCCGCCGTGTCCGGCGCCCCACCCCCCGCGCGCGGTTGCGGCCTCGGTCTAACGCCGGTCGTTCCTTGAGCGCCGGACGACGGGGTGCCGGAGAGTATCTGCCGCAACCCCTCCTCAAAGCGGTCTTCATCGGATTTGTTCTGATTTTCGCCCATATCTATATAATATAAATATTTTTTTTAAAAAAGTGAAATTTTTTTTCGCACATCCCTCCGCCATCTATTATTTTTATTAGTTCGTCACATATCATATAACTTTATCTGAAAACCAAAAAAGGGATGTCGCCGGAAACAAATCAATCAAAAAAACTTGTTGATCTGCATATCCACACCCGGTACTCCGACGGCGTTTGTACGCCGGAGGAGATTATGGTGGCCGCGGCCGCCCGAGGACTCGCGGCGGTTTCCATCACCGACCACGACTGTACGGGCGCGTACCCGCAGGCGTTGGACATGGGTTCCGCTATGGGCATTGAGGTTATCCCCGGAGTTGAGCTGTCAAGCGAGATTCAAGGGATTGATATCCATATTCTCGGATACTATGTAGACTTCAATAACAGCGCTTTTACGGCCAAACTTCAGGAGATGAAGGAGGCGCGTTATTTGCGCGCTCAAAAAATAGTCTCGAACCTAAACAAACAGGGTATCGACCTGCGTTTTGACACCGTCCTGAGCATAGCCGGCGAGGGATCCATAGGGCGGCCGCACATCGCTACGGCCATGCTCAAGGAAGAGTTTGTGTTCTCTTTCCGTGAGGCGTTCGACAAGTTCATCGGGTACGATTCCCCCGCCTACGTCGAAAAGTTGCAAATGTCGCCCAAGGAGGTCTTCGACCTTATAAAGAGCGCGGGCGGCGTTCCTGTGCTGGCGCACCCCGGGGTTACAAAAGTAGACGAGCGCATACAAGAGTTCATCCGCGACGGGTTGCAGGGCATTGAGGTCGGCCACGCCGAGCACCCCGACGCCGCCGTCAGGCACTACCTTAAAATATGCAAAAAAAACGGCCTCGCGTTCACCGGAGGCTCCGATTTTCACAGCAGTGGTCGGAGTAAGTTCGACTTGGGTTTTCCCCCGGTTCAATACGCCGCCGTTGAAAGTTTAAAGGAAAAGTTATGCAAACGCTCCCTGTAATCCTCGCCGGAGGTATCGGCGAGAGGTTTTGGCCTTTGAGCAGGTCAAATTCGCCCAAACAACTCCACGCCATAGCTTCCGAAAGAAGTATGTTGGAAGAGACGCTCTTCAGAATGAGGGCGTGTTGCCCGAACAGCGCCGCCCCGCTTATCATAACCGGAGCGGCCATAGCCGGCAAAATCGCCGACGCGTTGGGGGCGGTGGACACCTACGCGCGCATAATCAACGGGCGTCCCTACGACGCGACGGGAATGAGCGCGCTTATGACTATGGATACCGACGCCGACATCATCGCGGAACCGCAGGGCAAAAACACCGCGCCGGCGATAGCCCTGGCGGCGGCGTTCATAAAAGCCCGATACGACGACGCGGTGATGGTAGTAGCCTCCGCCGACCACGCGATCTCGCCCGACGACGCCTTCGAGCGAGCCATAAATCAAGCGGTAAACGTCGCGGTCAAACACAACGGGCTCGTCGTCTTCGGCATAAAACCCGAGCGCCCCGAAACCGGCTACGGCTACATTGAAATCGGAGAATCGCTCGCGGCGGACGCCGACGCGAACGGTTGCGCGGCGTTTAAGGTCAAGCGCTTCGTGGAAAAACCTAACGCCGACAACGCCGCCGCTTTCATGAAATCCGGCGGTTTCCTTTGGAACAGCGGAATATTCGTATGGAAGGCCTCCGCCATTCTAAACGCGTTCAAAGAACTTATGCCAATTTTGCACGATTTGGCCTTAGACGCGGCAAACCAAGGCTTCACGCCGGATGCGGTTAGCGAGTTTTACTCCGCCTGCCCCAAGGAATCCATCGATTACGGCATTATGGAAAAGGCGAGTAACGTCAGCGTCGTTTGCGGCGAGTTCTCCTGGGACGACCTGGGTTCGTGGGAGTCTATGGGGCGGATTTTGGGTAGCAACGACGCGGGGACTACGGTGGACGGGACAATCGTGTACGAAAGCGATTGCCGCGACTCACTGATAATCAACAAGTCGAAGCTTGCGTTGGCCGCCGTCGGGTTGCGCAACGTAGCCATCATAGCCGTGAACGACGCGATACTGGCAATAGACCGCTCGCGTCTGCCGGAATTAAAAAAGCATTTGGCGGAAATTAAGGCCGACGGCAAATTTCCGGCGGATTTGTTTTAACCGATTTTATTTTGATATCTATAATGAAAAACGCAAACCCATCAATAACGTTCGTAGCCGGCGAGCCGTCCGGCGACGCCCACGCGTCCGCCGTCGTTAGGTCCATAAAGGAGCGTTGCCCCTCCGCCGACGTTTGGGGCGTAGGCGGTCCGAGGATGCAATCCGCCGGTTTTGATTCCGTGTTGCCTTTTGCCGAATTCAACCGTATGGGATACGTGGAGGTGTTGTCGCACCTGCCGTTTTTTCTTGGGGCCAAGAAGAAATTGCTCAAAATGATGGCCGGGGCGCGGCGCCCCGACGTTCTGATCTGCGTCGACTATTCGGGTTTCAATATGCCTTTAATGAAAGAGGCGCGGGATATGGGTATTCCGGTGGTGTGGTACATCGCGCCTATGGTGTGGGCGTGGAAGCGCAAGCGCGCCGCCGTACTCGGCGCCCAGGCGTCGCACATCGCGGTGATATTTCCCTTTGAGGAGCAATATTTTTCGCCCTACGCCGCGCCTGTAACCTTTGTGGGCAACCCGCTTACGGAGTCACTGCCCCCCGTCGACACGGCAAAAAAATTTCCCGGTACGGACGGTTTCAGGTTGGCGATAGCCCCCGGCAGCCGTCCGCAGGAGATAAAAAACATGCTCAACGTGATGATCGACGCCGCCTGCATGCTGAAAACAAAATTTCCTACTATGAAAATCGCCGTATCGCGGTTCGGCGGATTCGACGAAAACCTCTTTTGCCGCGCCAAAGACGCCGGCTTCGAGATATTCGGCGGCCCGCTCTCCGCCCTATTGCAACGAAGCGACTTGGCGCTTGTAACATCCGGCACCGCAACGTTGGAAGCGGCCTTAATGGGCGTACCGACGGTAGCGGCCTACCGTACCTCGCGCATATCATACGCCATCTACAAAAAATTCGTAACCATAGACCGCATATCCCTACCTAACATAATAGCCGCCAACCCCATAATACCGGAGTGCGTCCAAGCCGACGTCAACCCAAAAAAGCTCTACTGCGAAGCGGAACGACTTATATCAATCCCGCAACGCTGGGAAGAGACGGCAACGAACTTATCAACCCTAAGAGCCCAATTAGGCGAAAAAAAGCCCTCCAAGGAACTCGCAAATATTATATTTTCCTTTCTAAAATAACCCATTCGGTATCATTACTTGACTTTATCTTTTAATTCTTACGCCATTACCATGAAAAATACAAAATTAACGCTATTAATACTAATAACAGCCACATACACGGCCTCTCTCGCTCAACTGCCCGACCTATACTCAATAGCCGCGTTCAACGTCACCTCGCACAACTACCCGGAACGCGCCAATTTCGTGGTTAAAAACCAAAAAAACTTCACCGAGTCCGACACGCTCCCGGAACTATCCTCCCCGCCCGCGTTCATAAGGCCCGGACAGGTCGTAATGCGCAAGAAATACGGCGCCGACTACCGCCTCTACTTAGGCGAGCTCGATACGGCGGCGTTTAGCGCCTTTCCGCCCGTGTACTCCTTCAACCTCCCCCCGTGGAGCCGTTCCGGGCAGGCTATGTGGTATAGGTTTTACGTTAAGCGAACAACCAACCGCAACTTAGACCTCGAAACCGTATTCTTTGACAACGAGCGGATATACGTCCAGCACCACGCCAAGCTCTTTTACTCGCGCAATGACGAGTGGGACTCGATTGTAGGCGTAAGCGGCGCGCCTTACGGCGAGCTTCACTTGGACAGCGATCCGCCGGGGGCGGATATATATATACACGGCAAAGCGACGGGTAAGAAGACGCCGGCCGTCTTTCGCGATATGATTGCCGGGCGCTACGAGGCGGAGCTTTTTTTGGCCGACTATCGCTTCCAACGACGTAGCGTAGCGGTGCCGGCGCACGGCTCGGCGGCGAGCTCCTTCCAACTCATGTCCGACTTTGACACGCTCTACGTGCTCGGCGAGGCGCAACACGGGGTTCTCGTGCTCCCCTACCCGCCCGTCGACTCGGCGTATAGGGTCGGTAGCCACACCACGTACGCGCGCCGAGAACCGCGTCTCACGCTCCTCGACGGGGAGTACCGAATCACTTGGAACGGCGGCGGACTATACAGGGACATAGACACTACCGTATCCGTTCCGGCGGGCCGGATGACCTACTTCAGCGCGCCTTTTGTGCGGCTTGTGGGCTCCGCGGTATTTGAGTTGTACCCGCAAGACGCGTTGCTCTGCATAGAGGGTCTCCCCTGCCAAACTGGCGGGATAGAAGCGGAACTGTACAGCGGTTTTTACACGGCGCGAATCAGCCGGTTCGGCTACGAACCGGAGCGACGCAAGTTCGTTATCAGCCACGGGAAGAAGTACCTAATCCGCGTCAAGCTCGACGAAACGGCCGACCGCGACTACGACGGCTTCCCGGATTCCGTCGACAAGTGCCCCGACGATTACGGCCTCTACGACGGATGCCCCAAACCCGGCTTCAAGCACGCGGCGAGGATGAAGTGGGAGGAGCTCAACGAGTATATGGAGACGGAACCGCTCTCATTCGCCGTGTCGGCCATAGGGATAGTAAGCCGCGGCCCGACCAATAGGCGCTTCCGCACCGTCGTCTCCGAATTTTCCGGCGGCAGCAGCGGCGGTCTCAACAACTACAACGGAATCACGCTGGGAAACGCCTATCAGGTTTCGTACCGCGGCTTTACTGCGCAGGCGGAACTCGGGCAGTGGGTATCGGGCGTAAAATTCCGCCGACCGGACACGCTATACTACCCCAATATGAACAACGCGCGCTATATGGTTTGGTACGATTCGCTTTACAACGTGGATCCCACGATATACTTTCCAAGCACCGCGCTCTCCGTGGGGTTCAAGTACAGGCTTTGGAACTACTCCGTTGGGTACGGCATCGGCCATCAGTGGGAGGATATAATAATAGATCAAATAGAGGACGTCGGCGATCAAACGCTTAAGCGCGTCGTATTCGACAACGACTGGTGGTTCCACGAGCTGACGGTGGAGGCGGATTTGTTCATAGACACGTTCGCGTCGCCGTCGCTCTACGTAAAATTCAAGTTGCCGTTCGGCCCTACGTTGCGAACCAAGTGGCACTCGTTGCAATTGGGGTTGCAATTCAGGCTCAGGCCGTCCATGTGGAAAAGTAAAGTATAATGTATTTAGGTATTAATATAAGCGAATGTTTTAACGAGATTGATTTGAAAAAATCACGATTCAACCGTATAAAAGGGATCATATCGCTATGTACAAGGCTTTTTCGGCATTCATCATCGCGGCGTTGTGCCTTATCGCCTGCGGCGGGTGTTCCGGCGGGTTCGGGGGCGACGGGGTAGGAGCCGACGAACTCGGCCCAAGCATATTCGGACCGGACACGGCTATAAAATGAAAATGACCATAGACCGCATCACGCAGAAAAAGTCGGCGGGTATCCCCATAACCATGGTCACCGCCTACGACTTTCCCACCGCCCAAGTATTGGACGAGGCCGGGATAGACTCAATCCTCGTGGGCGACAGCGTGGGGACGAACCACCTAGGGTACGCGAGCGAACGAGAGGTCACCATGGACGACATGGCGCGCCACACCTCCGCCGTCAACCGCGCCGTAAGGGACGCCTTCGTTGTTGCCGACCTGCCCTACGGCGGCGCCGACAACGCCGAAAAAGCGCTCGCCAACGCCCAAAGGCTTATAGATTGCGGCGCGGACTGCGTGAAAATCGAGGGATGGGGCGAAAAAGCCGATATCATCAGGCACTTAGCCGAAAACGACATAGTAGTCTGCGCCCACATAGGCTACAACCCGCAACTCCACGACAAACCGCAAATATTCGGCAAAGACGCCGGCCAAGCCGCCGAACTCATAAGCGGCGCTCAAACCCTATGCGACGCCGGGGCCAAACTCATAGTGCTCGAAATGCTCCCAAACGGCCTATCCCGCAAAATCAGCGCCGCGGTCCCCGTCCCCACCATAGGCATAGGCAGCGGCAACGCCTGCGACGGCCAAGTGCTGGTGGTGAACGACATGCTCGGCCTGTCTAAAAAACTCTTCAAGCACGTCTACCGCTTCGCGAACCAACGGGAGAAGATGTTCGAGGCCTTCAAAGACTACATAGACGCCGTGAAATCGCGGGAGTTTCCGGGGGACGACCACTCGTGGAAATAGGGTCTCGGACGCAACAGCGCCCGCCGCGACGGTCGGTCGATGCCAAAGTTAAAAAAAATTACAAAAAAATTCGACATCCCCCCAAAAAAGTTATTATATTAGAAATACGGCCGTATCTTTGCTTCGCCCGGAGTTTCCGAGCTTCTTGACTAACACTTATTATATGGGAATTCATCTTTGAGCATCTAGTGCAGGCCACCCTTAGAGGCGGAGCGCGAAGTGCCCAAGCGAACAACCACTGCAGTGCCTAAGAGTTCAAGAAATCGGCTTCGGGCGGGGCTTATTTTTTACCGGAGACCCAAATATGCCCATACAATTCAACATGAACACACAAAAAGCGGTAGAGTCCGTCCTGTGGATTATTCAACGCGGAGAATCCAATATGTACAACATTTGGAAGATACTCTTTTCCGCCGAAAAATATCACATAAACAAATACGGACGGCCGATAACCGGCGACAAGTATATGGCCATGGAATACGGAACCGTACCGGAATGGCTCTATGAAACATCCAAATTAGAACGGCAAGGCTTGGGCTTCTCCAGACGAAACAACACCTTAATCGCCGAACGAGAACCAATGCCTGAGTACTTCTCCATATCCGATTTTGAAGCCCTACAATACGGATTTGACGAATATGCAGGATTGGATTTCGGAGAGGTTCTAAAAAAAAATCACGACGAACCTGCTTGGAAGAAGAATTATATACGATACCGAAGTACGCCGATACCGTTTGAAGACTTTGTCGATGAAGAGTGGCTCAAAGAAGATTTGTTGCTACTTGGGTACAACTTGTGCTTATAATCATGGATATTAAGATATGCCTGATATATCCGACGTTTTAATTATGGACGTTACCAAATTATTCAAGTATCGCGATACAAAACATTGCGTGTGCGTATCCGTATCAAACAGTAAGTATTTGGTAATAAACTCAAACCATCGCGATAGATACGATGACTTTGAGATAAAATCAGCCGATTACGCGTTTCTTAACTCTATGGATCGTTTCGTATGTTGCTCTGAAACGTATACATTCAACAACGATGAAATCATTAAGAAAGTCGGTAATCTTAATCGTAGCGATATGATAAAGATTGTTGATAAAATAAGAAATTCCAAAATATTGAGTGTTATGGAACAAAATTTGGTTCTGCCGGAATTGAATAAGTGGATTTTGGATTTACCGGATAACCGACGTAAATAATTGTTTTTAAATCCAACTATAACGCGTAAAGCGAGGACGAACATGATACGTAAACTACTCAAAACGATCGCCGTGATCTTGGCGGCGACGGGATTGACGGGAGGGGTTATGGGGGCGGTGCCTATGCAGACTACGCAGGATAAGGCGGAGGACGGGCGGCTTACCGTCAACGGGCATAAGGTGTTTATATCGGGGATGAATATCGCTTGGAATAGTTTCGCCAACGACGTGGGCGACTACGCGGTCAACATCCAACCGTTTATATCCCAATTCAAGCAAATCAAAAACGCCGGGGGAAACGCCGTAAGATGGTGGTTGCATACCGACAATCAACGGTGTCCAAAACTCAACGGCGACGGCGCGGTGACGGGGCTTGGTACAAAAACCATAGACAACATTCGGACGGTTCTCGATTCGGCGTATAACTACGGTATCGTCGTTTCCTTGTGTCTTTTCTCATTTGACCTATTGCATGGCGATAACAAAACCGCCGATCAGATAGCCAGAAATAAAAAATTCCTTGAAACTCCGGCAAATCTCGACACATACATAGAAAATGGGCTCAAACCTATGTTGGAAGCCGTCGGCAATCATCCGGCAATCATGTGTTGGGAGGTGTTCAACGAACCGGAAGGAATGTCGTCGGACGCAGGCGGATGGTCTAACGAAAAAGTTCCAATGAGCGATATTTTGAGATTTACCGCCAGAATAGCCGCGGTAGTGCATGATAAGACCCTAAAGATGGCGTCTACCGGAATTCACGAATACGGTAAGATGAAAACATGGTACTCCGACGATAAACTTAAAACTGCGGCCGGTAGCGATCCCCTTGCGTCTAAGGCTTACCTCGACTTCTATATGGCTCACTACTATCCGGAATACATAGGCCCCTCCGGTTCACCGTTCCACAATACGGCAAAATCCTGGGGAATGGACAGACCTATCCTAATCGGCGAATTTCCGGCTCAAAGCTGGGACGGCAGCAACGGATACGGGAGTATAATCCCCGGTACCGCCATGACGATCAACGCCGCATACGAGTATGCTTATGACAACGGCTACTGCGGCGCGTTGAGCTGGTCGATGACGGAAGGCAATCCTACCAAGTTCGGGAGCTTCAATACAACCAAACCCGCGTTGGAAAATCTCTACGCAAAACACAACGCCGACATAGACCTCGGCGGCGCCGTTGTCGTAGTGCCTACCGGCGATCAGGTCATGAAAGTCGCCATAACGAGCCTCCCAACAGGCGACCCTCAAGCGGAACTCGGCAAACAAGAGAATTTGGCCCTTTCCGATAAAACCAATCTGACTTTCGATATGTACATCGACTCCGGAAGCGGCACAAACATGAAAGTCTTACCTGTGGTGAAAGTGGGCGACAATTGGACATGGAGCCCGGCGACTAATTACGCCGTAGACTTGTCAACCAAACCTGCCGGTCAATGGTTCACCGTCACCATCCCCATATCCAACGGCTTCATACCGGAAAGCGGTTCGTTCGACGCGAGCAAGGTCAAGGCGTTCATCCTGCAATTCCAACCCTCCGGTTCGGCCTACACCGGCACGATATTCATCGACAACGTGAAAGCCGACAACACCGTACTCTATAACTTTGACGATATGGGTAGCGAGTGGAACGCGACCAAATGGGTCAACAACGCGGCGGCTCCCGCCACGGAAATAACGACGTCGCAAGTAGCGAAATCAAGCGTCGGCGGCACCACACGAATAATCACCGCCTCCGCCAAACAGACATTAAGCCCGCGCTCCCTAGCTACCGTCGTAGGCAAAACGTTAAGAATAACCGCTTTGGACAACGTGGAATCGTCCGTCAAACTGATAAACCTAAAAGGCAAGACCGTAGCGAACTTTCGCGCAATCGGTCAAACCTCATTCGGCCTCAACGACATTCCGGCGGGAAATTACTTAGTCGAATTAACGACAAACGGAAAGAAATTGGGGAGCTCGCGGGTTGTGGTACGGTAGTCGTGAGTTATATGGATTACGCGTATGGGCGGCTCGTGTGGCCGCCTTTTCATAGGAGAAAAAACGTATGACAGAGATGGTTTTAGATGTAAAAATGGTCCCCGATGCAATATTTTCTCATATTAAAACTGAGAAAGTAAACTTTCGGGCAGAGAATGGGACTGTTGTATTAACGCCTGTCATTATCAAAAAAGAAAAATCTTTTAATCGCTTGTTAGGTATGTTTTCTGATGGGACATTGTCTGTGGATGGTTTTCTGACGGAAAAACGGAAAGAGAAAATTATTGAGGAGGAACTTGAAGATTGAGCAATATCTATATTTTTGACGCTTGCGCTTTAATCGCAT
>LIUJ01000265.1:0-1837 GCA_001462255.1 Fibrobacteria bacterium GUT77
CGAAGCAACTTGTTTACCTCGGCGAAGCCAATCCAGGTGTTTATTGTACGAAAACCAAAATTTCTCATCAATACCTACGACACCGCCCCCTCAATCTTCCCCAGCGCCTTCTCCACGTTCTCCCGCGAGTTGAACGCGCTGATCCGTATGAATCCCTCCCCGCACCGACCGAAACCCGCGCCCGGCGTGCATACGACCCCCGCCTTGTTGAGCAACATGTCGAAGAACGCCCACGAATCCGAACCGCACTCTACCCATATATACGGCGCGTTGACCCCGCCGGCGCACTTGTAGCCGAGTTTTTCCATCTTCTCTCTTATCAACTTGGCGTTTGCCATGTAGTAATCTATGATTTCTCGCACCTGCGCCGGGCCGTCGCCTATGTACACCGCCTCCGCCGCCCTCTGCACGGGGTAGGAGACGCCGTTGAACTTCGTGCTGTGGCGTCTGTTCCACAATCCGTGCAACTGATGCTTATTTCCGTTATTATCGTAAGCGATACAATTTTTTGGAATGACGGTGAAAGCGCAACGCGTGCCGGTGAACCCGGCCGTTTTGGAAAAGCTCCTAAATTCTATGGCTACATCCTTCGCCCCCTCTATTTCATATATTGAGTGCGGGATGGATTTATCGGTAATGAAGGCCTCGTAGGCGGCGTCGAAGAGAATCAGCGCCTTATTTTCTTTGGCGTAGTTCACCCACTCTTTCAGTTGCGCTTTCGCGGCTACCGCTCCGGTCGGGTTGTTCGGGTAGCAGAGGTATATCAGGTCGGCGCGGCAACTCGGCGGGGCGGGGACGAAGCCGTTGGCCATGTCGCCCTCAAGGTATATGAAGCCGCCGTAGCGCCCGTCGGCAAAAGCGCCGGAGCGTCCGGCCATCACGTTCGTGTCTACGTAGACCGGGTAGACCGGATCGGGGACGGCCACGGATATGTCGTTAGCGAAGAGTTCTTGTATATTTCCCGTGTCGCACTTCGAGCCGTCGCTGATGAAAATCTCGTCGGCGTCTATATCTACGCCGCGTGATTTGTAGTCGGCTTTAGCGATTTGGTCCCGCAGGAAAGCGTAGCCCTGCTCCGGGCCGTAGCCGCGGAACCCGCTCGCCTTGCCCATCTCCGCCACGCCCTTGGAGAAAGCGTCTACGCAGGCTTGGGGCAATGGGCGCGTTACGTCGCCTATGCCGAGGCGGATTATCCCCTTGTCGGGATTTCGTTTTTGAAAATCGGCTACCCGACGGGCTATCTCCACGAACAGGTAAGAGGAAGTCAGCTTCAGGTAGTTTTCGTTTATACGTATCATAGAGGCCTAATCCCCCAACTTTTTGACGATTTTCAAGACCTTATCCAAATTGGTCAGTTCGAACAATCGGTTCAGATAGGCGCTCTTGTCGGGGTTTCCGTTGACGATGACGAACTCCCGCTTCTCTTTTTGCATGAGCGTGTGGAAGTAGACGACTACGCCTAATCCGTGGCTGTCTATGAAGTCGGCGTGCGTTACGTCGAGAATTACGCGCTTGCATTTTTTGTCCTTGTGCAGAAGATCCAGCTGATACTGAATTTTCTTCACGTCAACGTCGACGATCTTGCCCGAAAGCTCAATGATGGGATCGGCGCCTTCCGATTTGATGACTACGTCTAAAGCCATTTTTGTTGCCTCTTTCTTATAATGTGTCGTCCCTAGCGGGACTTTTTTATTTTTGTGATAGCCTCATCCGTAGGTTAAAACCTACGGTTAATAAAGTGTCGCCCCTCGCGGGGCTTTTTTATTTACGGTTAATAGAGTGTCGTCCCTAACGAGACTTTTAATGAAGTCGCGCAGCGACGATACTTTATTAACCG
>LIUJ01000265.1:2033-7851 GCA_001462255.1 Fibrobacteria bacterium GUT77
TTTTAACCCCCGGCAACGTAATGCCAACCCCATATCAAAGTCCCGTTAGGGACGACACGTTAGTTTTTTTATTTTAACTCACCGACATAGACTATAAAAATATTATTTTTACATGTGAAAAGTCAATTTTTTTCAGTTTGGCAATAAAAACAACGTTTAATATATAAGGAAAACGTCTTTTATGATGACCGTTTACAGTGTCCACCCGATAAATCCGCAGAGGCGTAGTATGGAAGCCGTTGCCCGCGTTTTGTCGGGTGACGGCGGGATCGCCGTGTATCCTACCGATTCCGTCTACGGGATGGGGGCCTGCGTTACCAATCCGCGGGGGATAGAGCGGATCGCGCGGTTCTTGGAAAAGGACAAGGATCGCCCGTTTTCCTTCATTTGCGGCGATTTTTCGCAGGTCAGCCGCTACGTTCGCCTCTCTAACGCGCACTATCGGTTGATGAAGCGTCACCTACCTGGGCCGTATACGTTCATCCTCAACGCCACCAACCTCGTCCCCAAACGCATTGCCCCTAAGCGGCGGACTGTGGGCATACGTATGCCTAACTCCGTCGTCGCGTTGGAGCTCGTAAGGCTACTTGGCGAACCGTTGGCCAACACGTCCGTCAACTTATCGGGCGAGCCGGCCAACGCCCCGGAGGCAATCATGGAGGCCCTGCGCCACGAGGCGGACGTTATGCTAAACGTAGGGCCGCTCGACGATCCGGAGCCGTCTACGGTGGTCGACCTAACCGGGGACGCGCCGGTTTTGGTTAGGCCGGGCAAGGGGGAGTGGGACGGCGGCGCGGATTGACGCTAATCGAACCATAGGATGTTCGCCTGTCGCGAAAAATCCGGTAGCGTGTGCACCGACGTCTCCGCCGTGCTGTGAACCATCAGCCCGTTACCGGGGCCCGTTGACGCGTAGATGGAGATGTTTAGGCAGTTGCAGGCGTTACGTACGGCGCGGGTCAGGTTGAAAACGTCCCGAAGTATTTCTTCCTTAGACGTCTTCTTGGTCTTATACTCCACTCTATAGGCGCCGCTCTCGTTGGTATAAGCGTCCACGATATCGCCGAACTGCGTTACGGCGGCGTTGATCGAGTTTACCTCCTCGCCGAATATTTCCCGCATCTGCGCCTCCGTCGCGAGCGCCTCCTCCGTTTGTTTCGCCTCGCGGTAGGCCGATAGGAGCCCGTGCCACGCCTGAAGGTTGTAGCGGTTGAAGGATATGGCTATCTTGTAGAACGCGACCTGCTTGTCTACGCTCGCGCCGCTTGTTTTCGCGGAGTCGACGTAGTTGTTTGCCTGCTGTTTCTGCTTGTTACTGACGTTGTTGCGCGATTTTTCTTTGTCGCCGCCGCGATCGTTGCCGTCGGCTTGCCGTTCGGGTTGGGCGCCGGCCGCCGGAGCGTTGTCCGCGCCGCCGCCCGTACCTTTCAGCGGTTGCTTGCCGCCTACGGCCGTTATTATAATTTTGTTGACGCGGATCTTGTTGCCCTTGGGCACAAGGTAGAACAGTAGGGCGATGACGACGATCACCGCCGCTGTGACGACGGAGATCACGCGGGCCTTTTTCCGTGACTTTTCCTCGGATTCCCTGAGGGCGTAGAAAGCGTCGCCGTGAATCCCTCCGCCGCCGTGCGCGCCCGAACCGCCGTGGCCGCCGCCGTAACCGCCGCCCGCGCCCGCGTAGCCGCCGTCGGCGCTCTTATGGTCGGCGTGGGCGTGGACGCCGTGGGGGTCACTGTGGTGGTGGGAGATCGCGTCTTGCACCGACATTGCGGGCGGCGGGGTAGCGGCGGCGTGGGCGGCCGCCTCCGTCGCCGGTTTCTTAACGCTAATCTTGCGCGGCGCGGCGCCGGGGAGCTCGTCGTCGCGCATTATGGAGTCGTCCTCCGTCCCGTCGTCCGCCTTCACTACCCGAAAACCCACGCCGAGCGCCTTGAGCTTCGCTATGTGTTGCTCGGCGTCCTTGTACTCCATGTTCTTAAATAGCGTTACCGGCGGTACCCTCACCTGATCGAGCGCGGCCTGCATGGACAAATAACGGTCGGCGCCGACCATTATACGCGCCACCGCCTTTTGGACGTTGCTGTCCGGAATGGAAACGGCGATAATATCGAATGTTTGCGGCTTCCCCATAGATGTAAAATAATATCCGCCGCCGCTTAGAGGGTCGGAAAAAATCGAATTTGATTGTTGTCGGTTCATACGTATGGAATACGAGTGGGAGGAGTAAAATATTGGTGTAGCCGAAAAACAGACCACGCGGTTCTTACATTGCGCGCCGGTTTCGCGCCAAATGCCACCCGTGTTGGCGGGGGCACTTGTATGTGTTCAGCGTTATTCCGCGTTCCTCCGCTATGATTTTCGCCCGACGTCGCGCAGCCTCTTGGGTTTCGTACAATTCTTTATGGCTTCCGCGGGAATCAACGCAGTAGACGCATATCTTGCTTGGGGTTTGGCGTTCTTTGGGCGACAGATGCCATTGCCCGCAATTAGGGCATTTGAACGGGGACAGGTTTAGACCGTGGGTACGCCTCACGTGCGAGGCTCCGTCGGCGGCTTCGCGTTCGGAGTCGTATTCGGTATAGGGTTGACCGTTTTTTTTAAAGCAACTTGCGCTTTTTACCGACATCGTTTCGCCGGCCTCTGTTGTTGTTTTTGTACGCCAACCGTTGCGCCTCGGTATGAATTGCGCGAGTATTCCTCTTCCCGCGCTTCCATCACCGTCCGGTCAGCCGACTTTATGTGGTCGTATCCGACCAAATGCAACAATCCGTGGACGAGCAGGCGTTTCAGTTCGTCCTCGTAGGAGACCCCGTAGCGCCGCGCTTGAACCTTGGCGCGTTGCAGTGATATGTAGACCTCCCCGAGCAGGTCGCCGTCGCCGATGTGGAATGAGAGCACGTCGGTAGCCTTGTCAATCTTTCGGTATCGACGATTCAGCTTGCGGATAAAGTAGTCGGAGCAGAGGATGATCACCGCCGATTGGGCGGCGCTTACCCCTTCCCGCCGATAGACGGACTTTGCGGCGGCGGTCAGAAACGTCGTAGGGCAGGGGAGCGACTCGTAGTCGTGGATTATTCGGATCATACCGTAAAAAATAGTATCCGCGCCGGGTGTTTTTCTTTTTATTGATATTAATATTTTTGTGTTGATACGGCGTTTATGCGATATCTATAATACAATGTGGGTGGACGCGTAGTGCGTGATAACCCGTTATATCGTTTAAGATACTACCAAAAGAAAGGGGTTTGACGTCGCTATGAAAAATCTCAAAACATCAGTAAAACTGTCGGTATGTTTGGGTGTTTCCGTCGCGTTTATACTGCTTGTCGGCCTCTTGGGCATTCTCGGCATGAACGGTATAAATACGCGTTACATTCACGCCATAAACGCTCACGGCAAGCCGCTTAAAGACGCGGCCGGTCTTTTGGAGGCCATACACTCGCTACGCTCGGAGACGCGGGCGGCCGTACTGTATACCGGCAACATGGGGTTGGTTATGAGCACGGAAGCCACGATTAACAATTGGTGCGCGGCGTTTGAGAAGGAGGCGGAGGAGTACGGCAAAACAATCGTCGCCCCCGGAGCCAAAGAGTTGTTTAGCGACGCGATGCGCGCGTACTCGGTTACGTTCAAACCGTCTATGTATTCCATAATAGACGACGCGAAAAAAGGGGTGTCGGCATCGGAATTGATTACGCGAATTAAAAATGTCGCGTGGCCGGCGGCGGATCTGATCGCGGACAACATGAAAAAGTGCATGGAAGCGAAAGTGAAAATGCTGACCGTTACGGAAAACGCGGAAAATTCCCGATACGTCGCCGTCGTCGTCTTAATGGCGGTTCTTACCGTAGTGTGCCTCGCGGTCTTGATATTTTTCGGCGGATATATTTCCGGGACAATCAGCAAGCCGCTGGGCGATACCGTAAAAATGATCAACGAAATGGGACGCGGGCATTTGAGCGCGCGGCTTAACATAGATCGCGGCGACGAAATCGGCGTTATGGCAAAAACGCTCGACAAATTCGCGGAGGATTTGCAGGTCATGTTTATAGGCACCTTGAATAGGATTTCCGACGGCGAGTTGGGCATGGAAGTACCCAGTGTAGACGACAAAGACGAACTCGGCGCGGGTCTTAAAAAGACGATTGTGTCTCTGAAAGCCGTCGTTGACGCCATGAGAAAGATTTCCGAAGGCGACCTAAGCATGAAAATTGAACAGAAGAACGACAAGGACGAGGTGTCCGGCGCGCTTATTAAGACGGTGAAGTCTCTGCGCACTTTAATCATTGACGACGGCGGCAGGGTTCTACAGGCGGCGGCGAATAAAGATTTGTCGCAAAGGCTTACCTATACGTATGAGGGCGATTTCAACAAAATGAAGGACAACATAAATACCGTCGTGCAGAGCCTCGACGACGCGCTTAAGCAGGTTGCGGAGGCCGTAGTGCAGGTGTCGAGCGCGAGCGCCCAAATCTCCGGCGAGAGTCGGGGTTTGGCGGAGGGTTCAAGCGATCAGTCAAGCGCGATAGAGGAGGTGTCGGCAAGTTTGGAGGAGATATCGTCGATGACAAAGCAGAACGCCGACAATTCCAATCAGGCGAAAGTTCTAGCCGCCGAGACGCGCTTGGCCGCCGACGAGGGCGACACGGCTATGAAGCGCATGGCGGAGGCGATTTATGAGATTAAGGCTTCGGCCGACAATACCGCGAAAATCATTAAGACGATTGACGACATCGCGTTCCAAACGAACTTGCTCGCCCTCAACGCGGCCGTGGAGGCGGCGCGCGCCGGAGAGGCCGGTAAGGGGTTCGCCGTGGTGGCGGAGGAGGTGCGCAATCTCGCCCTTCTCAGCGCCGATGCCGCTAAGAACACCGCGAATATGATTGAGGAGTCTTTGGAGAAAGCCGACGGCGGGGTCAAGATAACGCAAGAAGTGGCGAAATCCCTGACCAAAATAGTCGAATGCGCCGGCAAGGCGGGAGACATCATAGCGGAGATAGCGGTAGCCTCAAAAGAGCAGTCGAGCGGCATAGAGCAGGTAAACATAGCCGTCGTGCAAATGAGCCACGTGACGCAGCGCAACGCCGCGGTCTCCGAGCAGTGCGCGAGCGCCTCGCGCGAGTTGAGCGAACAAGCGGCGGTCCTGTCCGATATGGTGAGGGAGTTCAAGTTGAGCGCCGTCGACTTCAGAGGCGAACGCCCGACGGCGGGCGGAAATTTCCGGCGCGCCAAATCTTTGCCGTCGTTGCCGCCGCGGCGGTTCGCGTCGCTTTCCGATAAAACGGCGGTCAGGCCGTTCATACCCGCCAAAACGGTAAAAGCGGTAAAGGCGGAGGAAGTTATGCCGTTTGACGACAGCGAGCTAAGCCGAGGTTTGAAGGGGTAGCGGATATGGGCGGCGATTTTGCCGCCCACCGCGTTATTATGTTACTCCTACAACAACGATAGATTAAAGCTTGTAGCCTATCGCGACCTTTACGGAGAGGCCGTGGCTCAAAACCGACTCTACTTTTACATCCGATCCGTTCCCCACCAAATTGTCTTTCATTTCTTTGACTTGGTCGCTGGAGAATTTGTTCGCAAATCCGATTCCATACAACAACTGTGGGCGAAGGAACAAATTGCCCGACAAAGTATAATCCATTCCCAAGCCGAATTTGATCCACAGTTGGCTCAAATCCCCGTTTGTGTACTTTACTTCTTCGTCTTTGAACGTATCCTCAAATTTTTCAGTTTCCCCGTCGTAAGTGAGAGAGGCCGTAAGGCACAAGGCGTAATCTATCCCGGCCGTCGGGAAAATTGTCATGGCGTCGCC
>LIUJ01000265.1:8042-8184 GCA_001462255.1 Fibrobacteria bacterium GUT77
GATATTTAAAGAAGTCCCGGAGATCGTAGTTTCTTTTTCGGGTTTCGGGCGCTCCTCACCGTTGTATTTATATATGTTTTCAAGGGTCCCTCCCACAAAGGTTAACCCTAACCCAACCTCGGCGTACGTAGCGTCAAAAAAA
>LIUJ01000266.1 GCA_001462255.1 Fibrobacteria bacterium GUT77
TACTTCGGTATTGCCGAACAGATAGCCGTTATACCAATCTCGGACAAGTTGCTTCTTATCCGAAAGCCCATAGTAATCCAATAAGGCATCCATCTCAAGTTGTGTAAAGCCGAAGTATTCGGAGTAATATTTATTGAGTATTGAAATAACCTCAAGATTGTTCAGCCCCGTAAAAATACTCTCTTTGGAGATGCGCAAACATCCGGTCATTACCGCCATTTGCAGGTGAGGGTTGTCTTTGAGCGCACAGCTAAGTAGCGGACGGATGAATGCGACCATCTCATCGTAAAAGGGGGTGGGACAAGACCAAGCGTTTTCCAACGGAACGTCATATTCGTCGATTAGGATGACGGCTTTCTTGCCGTGATAAATCTCCAAACATTCGCAAAGGAACAATAGCGACGTGGAATAATCATCGAAAGAAGCGTCCTCGTCGGCTATCTTCTCAAACAGTTTCCGGTCCCTTGGGTGGGCGATTTTTTCCATGACATAATCATGCCGCCTGAATTCCTTGGCTATAATTTTTATGAATTGCGCATACGAATCCTCAAACGAATCCCGCTTCGCCTCCTTGAACGTTAAAAATATAACAGGATACTGTCCCTGATGATCCATATACCGCTTGCCGGCGGCCTCTATCTTCAGCCCGCGAAACAGCGCCCGTGTGTCCTTGCCGCCGTCCGTGATGGTGGTAGTGTCTTCAAAGAAGCATTTGAGCATAGTCTGATTAAGGGTCTTCCCGAACCTGCGGGGACGGGTGCAAAGGGTGACTTTGGCTTTTCTGTCCAAAATATCCTGGATAAATAGCGTCTTATCAACATAGTAAAGCCCATTTTCGATCACCTCATCGAAAAACGAGTGGCCTACCGGAAGCGGCTTTTTAGTTGCGTCGATGCTCATTATTCGGCTCCAAGAGCGGCGAAAGGTGAAAAATCCATCCTAATCGGGTCAGGCCGGGCATACGTCGGCCAAGCGGACCTATAAATATACAATAAAACGCCTCCTGATGGGGACTATAATTACAATTGCATAAAATACGCGGTCTTCATTATTTTACTGTTTATAAGCGGAAAAGAATCTCCCGATTCTGCTCATGGCTTCCGTGAGGTCTTCCGGGCACGGTAGGTAGACTACTCTGAAGTGGTCGGGTTGCGGCCAGTTGAAGCCTCCGCCGTGGATCATCAGGATGCGTTCGCTGCGCAGGAGGTCGTAGACCATTTTTTCGTCGTCGGTGATGTTGAATTTTTTTACGTCTACTTTGGGGAAAGAGTAGAAGGCCGCCTGCGGTTTGGTGCAGGAGACGCCTGGAATGTCGGATAGCATTTTGTAGCAGATGTCGCGTTGTTCGCGCAGGCGTCCGCCTTTGCGTGTAAGGTCGTAGATGCTTTGGTAGCCGCCCAGCGCGGTTTGGATTATCGACTGGCCGGGGACGTTGCCGCATAGGCGCATGGAGGATAGCATCGTGAGTCCTTCGCAGTAATCTTTGGCGTATTCTTTTTTGCCGCTGACTACCATCCATCCCACTCTAAAGCCGGCTACTCTGTAGGCTTTTGACAGTCCGTTGAAGGTAATGAACAAGAGGTCGTCGGCTAAGGAGGCCAGCGCGGTGTGTTCGGCGTCGTCGTAGAGGATTTTGTCGTAGATTTCGTCGGCGAATACGATAAGGTTGTGTTCGCGGGCGACTTCGATTATTTGTTTTAGGATTTCTGTGGGGTATAGCGCTCCGGTGGGGTTGTTTGGGTTTATGACGACGATGCCGCGGGTTTTGGGCGTTATTTTGGCTTTGATGTCGTTTATGTCGGGGTACCAGTTTGCGCTCTCGTCGCAGAGGTAGTGCACGGCTTTGCCGCCGGAGAGGTTTGTGGCGGCTGTCCAGAGCGGGTAGTCCGGCGCGGGGATCAGGAGTTCGTCGCCGCCGTTTAGGAGCGCCAGGGCGGCTACTTGGATTACCTCGCTCACGCCGTTGCCGATGTAGATGTCTTCCGTGTCTACGCCGCGGATGCCTTTTTGCTGGCAGTATTGCATGATTGCCTTGCGGGCGGTAAAGAGGCCCTTGGAGTCGCAGTAACCCTCCGAGGCCGTCAGGTTGCGGATCATGTCGTGGATGATCTCGTCGGGTGCCAAAAGTCCGAACGGGGCGGGGTTGCCGGTGTTCAGTTTGAGGATTTGGTATCCTTCCTCCTCAAGCCGTTTGGCCTCGTCGACGACGGGGCCGCGGATGTCGTACAGGACGTTGTCTAACTTCGTTGATTTTTTTATTAGGGACACGTTACGCTCCTTTTTTGATTATTCGGCGAAAGGATAAAATATATTGTCGCGCGGGGGTCGGGTGAAAAAAAATTGATTTTGGGCGCGGAAATGTAGTATATTATCTCGGTAGGGGGTTTTATGTCGCGGAGTTTTTCACTTGAAAGGGGTTGAGTGTGAAAAGGATAATTGCCGGTATGACGGTTGTAGGGCTGGTTTTGGGCGCGGTGTCGGCGGTGTCGGCGCAGGAGTGGAGTATAGGCGTCGGGGGTTTGTTCGGCAGTAACTTCGGCGGTGGGTACAAGGGCGGCGGTAGGAATTTGCTGTCCGCGCCGCATCTCGGCGGCGCCGGGGAGGTGTTCTTTTCGTCCGAGTACGCCGAAGCCGCTGTTGGGTTTATAACGGCGAGCGGGGTTTGGGTGGATTCCGTAGGCGGCGGGGCCGCTTCGAGTAAAGTAAATACCGACGTGTCTACGATGACCGTCAACGTAGGGGTATGGGTTAAGTACCCGTATCACCTGGCGGAGGCGTTTAAGTTGTTTCCTATAGCGGGGCTTGATTATGAAATATATGTATACGGTCTATATTCGAGAACCAACGGCGTCACAAATAAAGTTGAGGAAGAGCGGATGGTAAGCCCCAATAATTTGAGCAGGTTGTGGTTTAAGGGGGGCGCGGGCGCCGACGTCGGGTTGAGCGAGAGGATATACATACACTCCGCGGTGCTGTACGGCGTAGGGTGGAAAAACAGTGTAGAGCGCAACGTGGTTAAAGCGGACAAGTACGCTGTTGTAAACGTTTCACACGGTCTCACGGCCAAAGTCGGCGTGGGTTATATGTTCGATTTTGACTGAACCTACGCGGAGGCTTGAGGTTAGGCGGCGCTTATGGAAGCAGAAACCAAACGATACCATCTATTGGTCTCCGGTCGGGTTCAGGGCGTGGGGTACCGGTATTTTACCCGGGACTCGGCGCGGGCGTTGGGTCTTAGCGGGTGGGTGCGGAACATCCGCGGCGGCGGGGTGGAGGTTGAGGTTGAGGGCGGGCGGGCAGTGATTGATAGGTTTATAGAGGAGTTGCGGCATGGTCCGCCGCTGTCGCGGGTGCTTGACGTGGAGGCGCAGGAGATGGTGGTCTCTGGGGCGGGTGGGGCGGAGTTTTTCATACGTAGGTGAGGGCAATCAACTTTATCGCAAAATAATTTGCATTTTTCGCCGCCATGATGTATATTAGGTGGGCTGTCCGTGTTACGCGGGCGCGTTGGGGGCGTCGGCAAGTGGTAAGCCATGCGGTTTTGGTCCGTATATTCGGAGGTTCGAATCCTTCCGCCCCTGCCACTCGATTCGTCGCGTTTACGCGGTTTTTGCGGCTCGAAATTGAAAAAACAGTCATAATAATAGCGTTTGTTCGGAGGAGGTAGTACCTTGGAAATCTTGAAATTGAAGGCGCGGGAGAGGAGTTCCACCGGAAAGTCCTACACGCGTAAGGCGCGTGCGCAGGGGTGGATACCCGCTGTGTACTACGGCGACGGCGAGCCCCGGAAGATCGAGGTGCCGCATAGGGAGTTTGCCGCGGTGGTTCGGGCGAGGCAGACCACCCACCTCATGGATTTGGGGTTGGGGGAGGGCACCATCGCGGTTATCCGCGAGACCCAGCGCCACGTTTTGAAAGACGACGTCTTTTACCACTTGGACTTCTTCCACGTGGATATGAAGAAGAAGGTGACGACCGAGGTGCCGCTTGAGTTTGTCGGCGTGGCCGTTGGTGTGAAGGACGACGGCGGCGTGCTCGGCCATCCGCTCAAGGCGGTTAGGGTTGAGTGCCTTCCGGCGGATATCCCGGAGAAGGTATCCGTGGACGTGTCGGCGCTCAAGATCGGCGATTCGATCCACGTGCGGGACATATCAATACCGACTCTGACGCTCAAGCACGCGCCGGAGGAGGTTTTGGCTGT
>LIUJ01000267.1 GCA_001462255.1 Fibrobacteria bacterium GUT77
CTCCCCCTTGACTCCGAAAAGCGCCTATGGGGGCGCGGCGTCTCCGCCTGCGCCGTCTGCGACGGGGCGCTCCCCATCTTCCGCAACAAAGAGCTGGCCGTGATAGGCGGCGGCGACACCGCCGTCGAGGAGGCCGTCCACCTCACCCAGTTCGCCTCAAAGGTCTACCTGATACACCGAAGAAACGAGCTTAGAGCCGGCGCGGTAATGCGCGAGCGGGCGGCGTCGCACCCACAAATCGAAATTTTATGGAATAAGGTTGTAGACGAGTTCTTGGGCGAACAGAGGCTAAGCGGCTTAAAATTGCGCGACACCGTTACCGGAGCAATATCTGAATTAGCGGTAGCCGGAGCGTTCGAGGCCATCGGGCACGTCCCGAATGTCGGTTTCTTAAACGGTCAATTGGAATTGGACGCTCAGGGTTACATCGTAGTAAAACCCGGCACGTCAAAAACATCCGTTGACGGCGTCTTCGCCGCCGGCGACGTATGCGACCCTCACTATCGGCAAGCGATAACGGCGGCGAGTAGCGGGTGCAGGGCGGCGCTCGAGGTCGGTCATTCCACACCGAATTTACCGGCTACTATGGCCGGAGAGCAGGGCACAGGCGGAGCGGTAATAGGGTAGGTGAGTGCTGACATCGCGTCGGCGTAGTATCTGACGGTCTTTCGCTATCCTTTCCGTATTTCGCACCGTTTTCCGTAGAAGCCGATACCGTATTTGATGATGTTTTTATAGTCTTCTTCGTCCCAATAGGCGGCGTAATTCATATCGTCGATTTGTTTCAGGGCATCCATACAGGCCTTAGAGAGCATTTTAGCTTTGGGCGCAACTTTAAACTCAAATATGATTGCGGTATCGTCTTTTGGGTCGGCGCTGTACAAGACTAAGTCGCTACGGCCGTTTCCACTCTCCCTATTGGATTTTAACCTATAACCGTTTATCCGCATCAGTACCCCGATCATGACGCCGTGATAAAGGCTTTCGGCGCGATCCAAATAGCTTATACTCTCCGCGAGAACGGCGGACAACTCATTTTGGAATGTCTCGACATCTCCGCTTAGAACGGCGTTGTGGAGCGCGTCAAGATTTTTTTCGGCGATTTTTTCATCAAACCATTCTTTTACTTTGGTCTTGTAAATGTACATCAATTCTGTGTTGGGGATAGACAAGTCCATTGTTAATTCGCCGTAAACGTTTTGACGTTCAGTTCCTACCTTTTTCAGGTAACCGGTGAAAAACAGGAAGTTCCAAAGGTTGTCGGCGTTTTTATGTATTTCGTCATAAGTCATGTCTTCGTGGACGACGGCGGAGATTGTCCCGCCGGCCAAGAGGGTTTCAAGGCCGTCTTTTGTTTTGTTGTTCGCATTTTCTATAAGGTCGCGGACAATATCGTTACTGCTTGTGTTTGTCCAGTGCGGTTCCGGTAACCGGTTTATGTTTACCGTCCAATTATTGACTACTCTGATGGAACTCCACGGGTTATATACTTCTGTATTGCCGAACAGATAGCCGTTGTACCAATCTTTGAGGATTTGCGTTTTGCTCTGTAGGTCGTAATAGGCGAGCATGATGTCCATCTCGCCCTGGGTGAAGCCGAAGTGTTCGCTGTAAAGGTCGCTGAGTATGGATATGACTTCAAGATTGTTCAGCCCCGTAAAGATACTCTCTTTTGAGATGCGCAAACATCCGGTCATTACCGCCAGTTGTAAATGCGGGTTGTCTTTAAGCGCCCGACTAAGGAGTGGACGGATGAAGCCAACCATCTTATCGTAAAAACGGACAGGGCAAGACCAAGAGTTCTCCAAGGGGACATCGTATTCGTCAATCAGGATGACGACTTTCTTGTCGTAATATTTTTCCAAACACTTGCTCAAAAACATCAATGATCGGGAATAGTCGTCAAAAGAACCGTCGTGGGCAACTATTTTATTAAACAAATCTCTATCATAGCCAATAGGCATTTTCTCTGCAAGGTATGCGTGGCGCACAAATTCTTCGGCGATACAGTATTTTAACTCTTCATACGAGCGTTCAAAACTGTCTTGTTTTATCTCCTTGAAGTTCAGAAATATCACAGGATACTTCCCCTGATGATCCATATACCGCTCACCGGCGGCTTCTATCTTTAGCCCGCTAAACAGCGTCCTTGTGTTCTTGCCGCTATTCATCGGTATAGTGTCTTCAAAGAAGCATTTGAGCATAGTCTGATTCAGGGTCTTCCCGAACCGGCGGGGACGGGTGCATAGTGTTACCGCCCCTTTGCGATCCAAAATATCCTTTATGAACAGTGTTTTATCGACATAGTAAAATCCGTCCTTAATCACACGGTCGAAAAAAGATTGGCCTACCGGAAGGGGCTTTTTAGTTACGTCTATACTCATAAATAGGCTCCAAGAGCGGTGAAAGGTGAAAAATGATCTTTACCCCAAAATATATACACCAATAAGCCTAAGCCCCTAAAGATTAAAATAACAATTAGTAGTCCTATAGTCAATAACCGAGTGTAATCTGACCCGATTATAGTACGCCTCAATGTAAAGAGACACCGATTATTTTTCTCCCTACCTCTTCCACTTAAACAACTCCGGCAACCTCTGCAAATCGTTGAACGTTACAAACAGAAACAACGCCAAAAATAGGAATATAAAAACTTTGTTTATAGCCGCTTGCGACTCCGCCGACAGCGGTCTGCCGCGGATGGCTTCTAATATCAGGAACATCAGCAGTCCGCCGTCGGTTATTACCAGCGGCAGCAGGTTCAGCACGGCGAGGTTTATCCCTATCAGCGCCATGAAGTTCAAAATGCTCGACAAGCCTTGGAAGGCCATCATGCCGGATACGGGGATGATGTTGAGCGGGCCGGCGAGCTGGCTTGCCGGAACCTTTCCGCTTGTCAGCTTGCCCAGCACGTCGAAGATCATTACCGAGTATTCCCATGTCTTGCTCATGGTGGGGCCAAACGCGGCGACCGCCCCGTAGCGCACGAACCGCGTCGGCTCCGGCACCGGCTCTATACCCAAGAGGTAGCGCTTCTCCGTGGAGTCGTACGCGGGGATGACGAAGACGCTCTTGAGTTCCGCGCCGCGCTTGATGTTGACGGAGGCCGCCATCTCGCCGCCCTCAGGGTCGTAGTCGCGCATCAACATGGCAAAGTGGTCGAACGAGGATACGGAAACGCCCCCAAGAGCGAGGATGGTGTCGCCGACTTCGAGCAGGCCGTCCGCGGCGCTCTTGGGTTTCACGCCGCCGACGATAGGAGGGTAACGCCCCGGCAGAAGACCGCCCGACGGCATTTTGGGCAGACGCGCACCCGTCCGCTCCACGCGCAAATCGAGCTCAAGGGTAGTTCCGGCCCGCTTTACGACGACCTTGTAGCCGCTACCCAACTGTTGCGACAACGGCGCGTCCACCTGCTCCCACCCGAAGACGGCCGTCCCGTTTATCGAAACGATGCTGTCGCCGGCCAAGAAACCGGCGGCTTCCGCGGGAGATCCCTTAAGCACCACCCCGACCCTCGTGCCGTCGAGGAACGCGGGTCGCTCCATGCCGTAAACAAACGCCGCCCAAAGAGTGAAAATCGCGAAGACGAGGTTCGCGGCGGGCCCGGCAAGCGCGACGACGGCGCGTTGCCATATAGGTTTGGATTGGTACTCGTCGGGGGCGCCGCTATGTTCCTTAGCGGGATTATCTCCGGCCATTTGAACGTAACCGCCGAATGGGATGACGTTCACGCGGTACTCGGTGTCGCCGCGCTTCCACTTGACGAGCGTACGACCGAAGCCTATGGCGAACGCCAATACGCGAATCTTACAGGATTTGGCGGCTATGAAGTGCCCTAACTCATGAACGAATACTAAGACGCTTAGGACCAGCAGGCCGATGATTATTGCCAGTATAAAGTATAGTTGGTGCATTTTTTACTTTCCTTTTAATTAATAGTGTTAAATGATGATAAAAATTTTAAAAATCAAAATAAAAATAAAAAGATAAAGTCAAATACGATTT
>LIUJ01000268.1 GCA_001462255.1 Fibrobacteria bacterium GUT77
GCCCTCAACGCGGCGGTTGAAGCCGCCCGCGCCGGAGAGGCCGGCAAGGGCTTCGCGGTAGTGGCCGAAGAGGTGCGCAACCTCGCTATGCGAAGCGCCGAGGCCGCCAAGAATACCGCGAGCATGATTGAGGAATCGGTGAAAAACGCCGAGGGCGGCGTCAAGATTACCGAAGAGGTAGAAAAATCGCTTGTCCAGATAGTAGACCGAGCCGGCAAAGTAGGCGACCTGATAGCCGAAATCGCGGCGGCCTCCAACGAACAGGCGCAGGGCATAGAGCAGGTGAATACCGCCGTATCGCAGATGAACCAAGTCACCCAGAGCAACGCCGCCAACTCCGAAGAATCCGCGAGCGCGGCGGAAGAACTCAGCAGTCAGGCCGCGGAGCTCGCGAACATGGTAAGCGAATTTAAACTGACCGCCGGCAGCGGCGGCGGTCGCGCAACAATGGGGCAACATAATCGACGCGGTCTACCCGGTCTACCCCCGCCGCAAAAACAACGCCCTATCATAGCGGCGCTTCCCAACAAGTCCAACAATACGCATAACGCGCCGATAGCCAAATCCATGAAAGCGGAAGATATCATTCCGCTGAATGACAGCGAACTGAGCGAGTTTTAACGTAGGAACACAAACACGTCTCGATATAAACCGTTTATCAATCGCCCGTGTTTATGCGATACCTAAAGGGTGGCCTCCGTGACCGCCCTTTTTTCTACCCGATTTAACGATTTGTCATTTTTATTCCTATTTTAACAAAATTATTACACAGGATTTTTGTCCATAATGTATATTATAAACGTTCGTTTTTGTTCAACAATAAAAACGTAATGTTGACCCGTTCCCGTAGTCTTTGGATCGACGAACTGCACGGGCGACCGAGGACGGTCGCCCCTACGGGAGGGAATGGGTTATACGTTGTCGAAATTAATCGTTCGTTTAATTTGTAGGGGACGATGGTAATCGTCCCGTGAATTTGACGTTAAAAAACGTTCGTTTTTGTTAGACAGCCATTCCAACGTTCCGTAAAATATATAAAAGAACCGAAACGTAATAAATCGTCACTACCGTCCGTCCCATAGAACGCTATTTCCGAAGAAAGGCTCATTATTGTACATGAATATGAACAATAAGGACAACAGCTACGACGATTTGGCGTTAAGGCCCCTAAGCGCCTTTTTTAAGCGATTGACCGACAAGTTGGGAACGCCGCTGACCCTTGGTCTCTTTTTCGTTTCGGCGTTAATGGTGTTCTTCGTTTCGGTGGCCGTGCAAATCCAGGTAAAACGTTACGAGAAAATGATTACGGAGGCGCACCAGAACCACCTTAAAACCGTGGCGCAAATAGCGGCGCACGAGGTTTCTACGGAAGAATTGGACCGCTTTCGCACTATCGAGGATACGAAAAATACAAAATACACGGATTTAAAATACCGCTTGGTTCAGTTTGCCGAAAAATACAAGGTCAAGTATGTTTACTACTTTCGCGAGTACGACAAGGAGCGCTTTCAATACATCGTCGACAACGACTTTGATCCTAAAACGGAGGTGGGGCCGGACAAAATTTTGAAGATTGAGGGTATCGCGAGGCTGGCCCTCGCCGGAAACGTGACGGCGACCGAGCTCGGCGCGCACGATCCGAGTTGGGAGGACTTGCTCGCCGGCTTTGCCCCGGTATACGACACAAGCGGCGCTTTCTACTGCGTCGCGGGCGTAGACGTAGGCGATCGGGTTCTGTTCGACCTCCGCAGGAACTCGCTGACGATGATGACGTTGCAAATCGTCGCCCTCGCCGTTTCCGTAATATTCGGCGTCTTGGCGATGTTCGTGTACCGCAGGAAAGCGCGGGAAACCGAAGAGGCGCATCTCAAACTCCAATACTTCAACAACAATATGCGCCAAGCCTTTTCCACCTACCTATCGGACGACGTGGTGGAGGAGGTCATATCCGATCCCGCTCGCCTCAAACTCGGCGGCGTCAACCGACACATGACCGCCCTATTTTCCGATATTAAAAACTTTACCGGCATAGCGGAGGTACTCACGCCGGAACACTTGGTAGACCTCCTCAACTACTACCTATCCACCATGAGCGATATCCTACTGGAGCATAAGGGAACCATCGACAAGTATCAGGGCGACTCTATAATCTCTTTCTTCGGAGCGCCGCTGGAACTCGCCGACCACGCCATACGCGCCTGCACCGCCGCGATAATCATGAAACGTATGGAGCGCGACGTAAATAGGTACATATTGGACAACGGCATAAGCCCGTCGCCGCTCCTGACTCGCATAGGCATCAACACCGGCAATATGGTTGTGGGAAACATGGGCACGCAAAAGAAGATGAACTACACGATTATCAGCAACGCGGTGAACATAGCATCGCGCTTAGAGGGTGTGAACAAGATGTACGGAACGTGGATATTGGCCCCCGATTCCACCGTGCAAGAAACCAAGAACCGCCTTCTTACGCGACGGTTGGACAGGGTAAAGCTTGTGGGGATAAACGAGGCCGTACGCATATACGAGATATTGGAGACAAAAACCGACGCGGCGGACACGCAGTTTGAACTGACGTACCTCTTTCACAAGGCAATGGACCTCTTTGAAATCAGAAATTGGAAAGACGCTGAAACGGCGTTCAACAATGTTTTAAAGACCTACCCGAACGACTACCCGTCGCGCCTCTACGCCGGCCGTTGCTCCTATTACAAGGAACATCCGCCTAAAGCCGATTGGGACGGGGTCTTTAGCCTTACGGAAAAGTAAAACGGGGCGATACGGGAATTCGGCCCAGTCAAAAGAAACGTTTAATTTCAACACATCAAGACTGCTTCGCTACGCTCGCAATGACGTCATTACGAGGAGCGAAGCGACGAAGCACCGTGTTTATCGCGGCGAAGCCAATCTCGAAATCCGCAAAAAGAAATTCAAAGTTTACACAAAATTTGAAAATGTCTCTTTAATACGTTAAATCAACATGCTGTATCGATCCCGCTCCCCCGTTCTCAAATAAGAAAAACCCGTTTTGCCTGATGATTCCCTGGGTCTCGTTATTCGAATTATTTATCTCAAAATTGCTCGCCACCGAACCGAGGAATATCGCGCCCACGCCGGCGTCTTTCAATGACACCATCATAAACTCGCCGGTCTTCTTGTCTACCGACATGATTTTAAGCGCCTCGAATATCACGTCGTTTTCGTCTATCCAACCGTTTCCGTCGCCGTCGTAGGCGGCCAACTCCGCGAAGCCATTGCCGCTGGTCGCGCCGAAGAGCTCCGAACCGTCGTCTATCGCGCCGTTGCCGTTTTTGTCATAGGCCAAGAAACCGGAACCGCCGGTCGGCATGAATATATTCTCCTTGTCGCCGCCGACATTGATATCAAAGCCATATCTGTCGTCGGTGAATTCAGGGAGATTTCCGTCAAAGTTTATGACGAGCGGGTCGCAGAGTTTGCCGACCTGCACGGCCTGCTGTATGGTCGACGAGTTCTGCGAGTAGAATTCGTAGCTCATATTGACGTTCATGTCGATTTGAATCTGCCGCCCGTCGGCGGTATTGACGACGCCTGACGCGCTGAAAGACATGCTCTGGAACTCGTGGTAGGTTTCGGTCGTTTGTACGGTGGCCATGGCCTGCGGCTGCGCTACGCCGTTGTTTGAGCCGTTTGAGATAAAGAACGGGCTGAACGATTGCGGCATCAATCCCCCCTGAGTACCGCGCGAGATGTTGTCGAGCGGATTGGCAGGCGGATTGAAGTTGCGCTTCTTACCGGTAAGCGCCTCCGTCAGCCGCTCCAACATCATAAGCATCATCTTTTGCTTATCCGGCAGTTCAATTTGAAACCCAGGTTTCGTCGACCCAACCGTCATATCCTTTCCTTGGGCCATCAGATCTTTGGCACGCTCGCCGAGGGCTTCCATCAGTTGCGCGGAGTTGTTGCTCTTTGGCGGCGTAGTCGGCGGCGCACTTGGGGGAGCGTTGTTTTGCGACGTTTTGAAGTCCAAACCCCTCGTGCCGGCGCCGCTTGTGCTGATAATTACCCTATCCTGCGTCTTTGTTAAGCTCCCCATCCCTGTAAACCGAAGCGATTTGGCCCCGCTGTTGTTCACGGTGGTCCGCTCGGTCGCGGAATAGTTCTTCATCGAGAGCGACGAAGACGACATACCGATACCTGAAGACTCGATTTTCATAAAACACCCCTTCCCTGTGTAATTTGTGG
>LIUJ01000269.1 GCA_001462255.1 Fibrobacteria bacterium GUT77
AACCCAACACGAATAACCGCCTGCTTTTGTAACTGTAAAATTGTCTTTTAGAATGTGCTTTATCTGTTCCAAAAATTCGGGATACGGTAAATTGCCAAAGTCGTTTTCTTCTTGGCTATACTGTTTCACAGTACTGTTATTTTCTAATTTTATGACAGAGGTTTTGTGCGTTGTTTCTCTGTCTTTCAGCGATTTTTGTATAAAATCAGCATACGGCGGAGACGTAACTGTAATCTGTACCTTTTCTTTCTTTACATATTTTAACATATTTCTGCAATCGTCGTTCACTATTTTATAAGATTTATCATTTTTAAAGAATCCCTGATTATCATCTAGCCATTTTTGGGCTATTTTTGAGAATTTGGGGTTTAATTCTATTCCAACGCAATGCCTATTTAATTGTTGTGCTGCAATCATTGTTGTACCTATGCCCAAAAACGGGTCAAAAACGACGTCATTTTCAGCGGAATACATTTTTATCAAACGTTCACACAGTTTCAACGGATAAACCGCTCCGTGTTCTAACTGGTATTGATTCCTCGGGGAAGATAGATCGTTCCAAACAGGATTTAATATATCTTCTTCTGTTACAACATTTTTTGAGAGCAATGCCCATTCAGATGGGCTTAGTTCGTTAAACCCTATCTTTGCCTTTTTCTCTTCTTTTGATAGTTCTCTATTTGGTGTATTTTTCATAATAGTGTTCCTTTGGTTAGCTTAAATACCTTTGGAAAAGCGGTATTTCCCTCAATAACATCTATTAGCGATTTCAACTCCTGATTAAAAATACCTATCGCCCATCGTTTTCTATCAACAATTCTAAGAATGAAATCAACCTTATCCGGACGCCAAGATGTGGCATCACCGCTATTAGTACCGAATGATACTCCAATAACTATATTTTTAAGTTGTTTGTTTCTATCTATAACTTGTGCTATTAACAATGTTTCCTTGAGTGCTTTTTTTAATTTGGGATTGGTTTTATATCTTAAAATCTTTTCTAAATCTTTTTCTATGCTTGATTTTGAAAACATTCCTTTATTTTCGCTCAGAACAACATCTATTTTTGAATTTGACGGAGGCAAAGCAATAATATCAGGATATTCACGCGGTTGAGCTTTACCGAATTCAGGATTAGGTAATATGGCGTTTCCACCTTGTGCCCCAGGATAAGAAACGGAGACTATCTGAAACCCACTTGGAATAAGAACTTTATGTATTATCGTATACGTTACCTCATCCTCATCTACCTGATTAGCGATTTCGCTAATTGATGTTGGATCGTTATGATTCAAAAATCCAAAATATCTCGAAACCATCGGTAAAAAATCTTTATCTGTAGTGTTGATTAACTTCCTTTTGTCCCATTTTAAACATATCCCATTATGATTTAAATATATTCCATCTAAAAAATATGCCAGTGTAGTTACGACTCTATTCTCTATGATTTCCGCCTTGTGCTTTTCCCAAATCGGCTGAAAATCTATTACATCCTTTAAAGATTTTGCTTTTCTAACTACTTTCTTCAACTCGTCGACCAACCAGTTAGGTAATCCACCTTTATCCTTATCAAGAGCGGCAATGAATTTTTTTTGCATGATGTCAATAGTTGTTAATTCTTGCTTCATTAATTCACTACCACGAGGCCGAACAAGTGCGTAGATGCCAAAGACACGTCTTGTTTTTGAAAATAAAAAAGAAATAAAAGTCAGAATGCCTCTATCAGGATCCATTGCATGGCTAAAACGATTGATCTTGGCTGCAACAAAATCAGAATTCACAAAATAACGCAGTTTATTTAGGTTATTAGAACGACGTTTGCTCCAAGCGTCTAACAATTCCTTGGTTCCTGTTGCCATATCAACAAATTTACGGTATTGCTGATATGATTTTTCTTTCTTTAATTCAAATAAACTCTTAGAAAACCAGTCCGCATCGTTTTTTATAAACGAAGAAATTGCATTTTGCAAAGTAGCAGTAAGAATAGTAATATTCGGCGGGCAAGACGGATATTTAATATTCCGTTGTAGTGTATATGCGTTGTTTTTTTCCGTTGCCCATTTTGCAATAATATATCCTTCATAACCAACTTCATCAATGAATATTTTTGGCGTGGAAAATGGATTATATTTTGCTCCGCCAAACTCTTTTTCTGAATATTTTTCACCAGCTATTTTCACATAGTAAGATTCGGCTAGATAGGCGGCAAGGGCTCCGTATGTGCGTTGCAATTCATGGTCTTCCGTTGTAACAGCTTCGGTAAATTCTATTATTGCCAACGAATATTCTTTGTTATTCGCAATCCCGGTAACGAGAATATCCGGCGTTATTAGCGTATGGATTGCCGCTATAGAGCCATAGTTAAAATCATCTGCATTTTTAGCCCGTTTAACCAAAATAACATCCACGGTATTTTTATCAATAACTTTTTCAATTATCGGTTTAATGTAATTTTGGGCTTGTTCTAAGCACTCATAATAAATTCTGATTGTCTTCATATAAAAACTTCCTACTCCGATTGATATTAATTATTACTAAAATAGTTAAACCACTACACCGCTCACCCCATCCAAAAATTCAACGCACTCCTCATGCCTCGGCTTCGACTTGAACGGATGAAGCTCCCACGTCTGCTCGGCCTCCATCGATTCCCCCGGTAAGAGCGTCTTATAGGGAGCGTGATACTCCAACTCCGTCAACGCGTCATCCTTACGGTTAGTCGTCATATTGTAAAACTCCACAAGCGCCTGTTCGGGATGTATAAGCGTCGGAGCGTGCCTTTTGAAGCGGATTATCAACGCCTGGGACGACGCGAACGCCGCCATAAAACCCTTCCCGGCTTGGATAAACGCCTTGCCGCAACGCCGCTCCTTACCCTTAGACGGTTTTCGAGGCTCCGTCGTCAGGTAGCCGCCGTCATGCGAAAATACGCACGGTTCGTCGCTACCATCGCCGTTCGGGGCGTCGATACGAACTTTCCTCATGGACGACACGGGGGCGTAGCACATCGCGTAACCGTCTACCCGCGTGTTCAGCCACAAGTCCCACGAGACCGGTTTGTTTCGGATGTTTTCGGCGCGAACGTTGAAGAGCACTTTGTTGTCGTCCCTTATTTTGAGCGACTTGACGAGCCGCACCCCGCTAAACTCGCTCTCCGGCCCACGCGTCACCAACTCCGCGGCGTCATGCCGGAGCACCTCGCAGTAACCGTTATTTATGTACGGATCGGGGGGCCAAACCGCCCGCTCGCGGCGCTTCTTGGGGTTTTTGTCTTGGTGCGCCCACCACTCGCTTTGCGGACCGAGCCAAACTATGTGCCCGTTGTATGGCTTCCAAACGGGGTTAGGGCCGAAGCTACGCGGGCGCGTCGGCGCTTCGTTCCACAGCGCGGGATCGGCCTTAAGAATATTGGGTTTACCGACGACGCGGAGCAACGCGACCATACCGCCCAGATCGGGTATAACGCCGACCTCTATTCGGCCGTTTGAGATTTTTATCAGTCTACTCATAAAATCAGCTATTTCCCCGGCTCGTTCACCGACTCTTTCACCGTAACAACCCCTTCCAAATTCATATTGCCCCTTGTTTTTGAAAACGGGGCGTTTGTGTCCGAGGCGGATTTGTTGCTGTCAGACAACGCCAATTCCTCGTCGTTTACCGGAAGCGGGTAAGCCGCCGCCGGCGCGGCGCTGTCGCTCGGCGACGACGACGTCGCCTCTCCGCCGTATTTTGCCACCAATTTGTCGGCGACCATAGCGTGGTAGCGGAAGTATCCCCCTACGGCCACCATTACCAACATTATGAATATCGGCAGGGCCGCGTATTTTTTTAGGAACAGCATCGGCATGAAAGCGGTCGACGCTTTGCGGGCGGCGGATCCCAAACGCAGAATTTCGGCGTCTACGACCGGGTTTGGGCGCTCGCTTAGGATGTCTACCGTGTAGAGTTCGGCGCGCTCGCGTTGATAAGCCTCCGTTTCGCGGCGGCACTCCTCACAGACTGCGACGTGAGACTCATACTCACGCGCCTCAACAGGACTCAGTTCGCCTGAGACGTACAACAGACCGCTTTCCTCAAATTTGTTGCACATTATCGATCCCCCTCTTCTTTAGTTCTTTTCGCATGTTTATCAGCGCCAGACGCATACGCCCCAGCGCCGTGTTTATGGGGCATCCCATCATTTCGGCGATTTCCTTAAAGGGCACGCCGCCGAGTTCTCTAAGCATAAAAACCTCCCGTTGCGACGGCTCAAGCCGTTGCACCGCCTCGCCCACCAACTTGCGGAGCCGCTTGTTCGACAAGCTGTCCTCCGGCGTTTCGAGCTTACTCCCGACCGATCCGTCCGTATCGTCGACATGGTCGGCCTCGACTTTCGCGTGGCGATAGTAGTCTATCGTCCGCTTGTGGGCTATCCCGAATAGCCAACTTAAAAAGCTCCGGGAACGGTCAAACTGTCCGACATTGCGTATAGCAGCCAAAAACGTCTCCTGCAGCATATCCTCGGCAACCTCGCGATCGCCGGTCATACGCAACAAAAAACCGAATACGCGGCCGCTATACCTCCCGTAAAGCTCGGAGAACCCCTTTGGGTCGCCGCCAAGCCACTTGTCGAACAACTGACCGTCGTCAGTTACCTGCTGTGTCTGCTGTTCCATAGCCCCTTGCCGTGTTCCATGAGTGATTACGCCCTACCGGACGCAATTATTGTGACGATTATAATATAGATTAAAATAATTTTTTGTAGGGGGGTAAATGCAAGAGGGTCGTAAAAAATCGGTTAACGGGTTACAACAGTACGTTCACCAATATCAAATTACTGACCAAAACCATGACCATAGCCGCCACGACGGCCTTTTTAGTATACGACCCGACGCCAACCGCGCCCCCCTTGGCGTGGAAGCCGTAATAGCAACCTGAAAGCGATATTACCATACCGAACACAAAAGACTTCGCCATACATATCTCAATGTCTTGGATCTTAAAGAGCAGGCGCACGCCCTTGTAGAAGGCGGCGAAGCTAAGGCCGAGGAAGGTCTCCGCTATCACCTGGGCGCTGACTATGGCCAACGCCACGGCAAAGACCGTCAGCACCGGCACCATAACGCAGGAGGCCGCCAAACGCGGGGTCAGCAGGTAGGTATACGGGTTGAGCGAAAGGCAGACCATGGCGTCGATCTGCTCGGTAACCTTCATGGTACCCAGCTCCGCGGCCAGCTTCGCGCCGATGCGCCCGGTAATCACAAGGGCGGTCAGTACCGGCCCAAGCTCCGTAAAAACGGCCTTGCCGACACCCGCCCCAAGGTACGTAAGGGGCACCGCGTCGCCGAAGATATACTGCACCTGCCACGCGCTCACCGCGCCCACAAAGACGGAGGTGAGTAGCACGATGGGGATAGACTGCACCCCCAAAATCATCATCTGCTCCATAAGCAGATGCGGCCGCATTACGGAGGACGGCAACGCCCTAAGCATCTTAAGGTAAAAGATAAATATCGCCCCCACCAGCTCAACGGCCTGTCGGGCGGAGGCGCCGAAAGATGTCGCCATACGGTCAAAAAAGTTTTCTTTTGGCCTTCGCTTAGGCATCTATACCCCAAATGTCCGTTAATTTTCACTAATACATATATATATGAATATAATATTTGGCCCTCCGGCGTAATGTATATTGTTAAACGATGAACTCCGTAACCGAATTAAAGCGAGCGTTCCGCGACCGCTACACCGGTATCCGCAAGGCCGTTGACCCCGCCGACGCCAAGCTAAAGAGCTTGCGCGTCGCCGCCAACGTCTTCTCGTTCTTGCGGTCGCGCGGTTCCGAACTCGTTTTGGTCTACCACAAGATAGGCGCCGAGGCGGACGCCGCCCCGCTCATGGATATGATCCTCAAATCCGGCCTCGGCGTCGCCCTACCCTACTGCCGCGAGGATAGGAGGATGGGGATCGGACGGGTACTCAACCCGCGCCTCGACCTCACGGAGGGCGCCTACGGCACCATGGAACCGGCGGACAAGCTCAAGGACAACATCCGCCCCGACCAACTCTCCGCCGTCGTCTGCCCCGGCGTGGCCTTCGACGCAAACCGCGCCAGGCTCGGCCGCGGCGCCGGATACTACGACCGTTTCCTCCAAGAGCTCACCGGCAAAACCGTGATTATAGGCTACGCCTTCGACTGCCAAATAAGCCCGGAACCGCTACCTCGCGAAAGCCACGACGTCACAATGGACGCGGTAATCGCCGAAACGCTGACGTTCCCCGCAGGATGTTGCCCGGCAATAAACTCGCCGGAGGAGGACGCGGACTGAACCATGATTACAACCATACTGTGGATAACGCTCATAGCCTCGATCATACTGCTGATCGCCGTCGCCTCCCCGATACGCCTATCGTGCAAAGTCGCGTATGGAAAAAACGGGCGCGACGCGGATTTTTACGCAGTGGCCCACTATCCGCACCCGCGAATCCTCAGGGCCGAATACTCGGCGGCGAACGGGCTCAAATTTTTCATTCTTGGATTCGAAAAAGGCGACGGCGACCGCAACGCCAATAACGACGATACTCGTAACAACGATATTGACAATACGGACGACATCAACGGCACGGACGGTATTAACGCCGAAAACACCGATACCGAAGATGTCAACGCAAAAGACATCAATAATACGGACGTTATCAACGCGAAAAACACCGATACCGAAGATGTCAATACCAACGATATCAATAATACGAAAAGTATAAATACGGAAACTGAAAATGTCAACCATGAAAAATCCCGCGACACAAAAGAGAAAAGGCGTTCCATATCGTCAAAAATAAGGTCAGGAATCAACGGCGTAAAGCGTCACAATCTCTACAAAATACTTCGCAACAAGCCGCTACGAAAAAAACTGTCGCGTTGGATAAAGCGCTCATTGGTCCGCGCGGTACGTATCGTATCCGTCGAAACGTTAAAATTGCGCATGCGGATAGGCCTGCGAGACCCGGCGACGCTCGGCAAAATATACGGATGGTTTTTAGCGACGCAATCGGCGCTGTCGTTACGCGATTACCGTATCGACCTCTCCGTAGACCCCGTATTCACGGAGGATTGCCTACATATAGATTCGGAGCTGAAAATCAAAACGACGCCGTCGATAATACTATGGCAACTCGCAATAATAGCCGTTACGTTTCCTTATTGGAAGGTACGCAAAGAGCTGTAAACAACCGTTTTTCGGAGGCCCCGTGAACATTGTAATTGTAGGCGCCGGAGTCCTCGGAGTAGGCCTTACCGAATATTTGGGCCGCTTCGGCCACGAGATTACGCTTGTAGAGCGCGACGCCGACATAGCGTCGGCCACCGAGTCTCGGCTCGACGTGATGACGGTTGTGGGCAGCGGCTCCAACCCGTCTACACTTGAGCAGGCCGGCATAAGGAGCGCCGACATGATAATCGCGGCCACGCCGAATGACGACGTGAACCTTCTGGCGTGCCACTTCGCCATGCAGTACGGGGTGGAGAAGCGCATAGCCCGCGTCGTGTCCGGCGGCATACTGAACGCGCCCGGCATTGATTTGGACGCGCTCGGAGTAACGCACGTCGTTGAAACGGAAAAGGAGATCGTTAAGGCGGCGAAAAGCCTCGTTGAGCTCCCCGGGCTCACGGAGACTGCCGACTTCCTCGGCGGGAACGTTTTTCTAAGGGGATACCGCGTGGACGGCAATATGCCTATAAGCGGCAGGAACCTGTTTGAAATCCGCAAATTGGCGGGCGACGCAGAGATGCTCGTCGTGGCAATCATCCGCGACGGAAGCAGCGTCATACCGTCGGGCGCAGAAATGTTACTAAACGGCGACGAGTTCCTGACGATCCTGCCTCGCGAGTCGTATCCGGTCTATCGCACGCTCATCAACCGTCCTGTACGTAAAATCAAAAAAGTCATAGTATCGGGCGACACGGCCATGGCCGTCAACATATCCGAGGCGATGGCCGAGACGGCCGATAGGGTACTGCTTTTGGACGCCGACCGCGAACACGCCGAAGCCGCCGCCGCGCGGCTTGACAAGGTGGAAGTATTGCTCGGCGACGCCACCGACACAAACTTTCTGCAGGAGGTAAACGTGGCCGGCTGCGACTTCTACATAGCGGCCGGAAAAGACATGGAGGACAACATCATGTCGTGCTTCCTCGCGAAGGCCGAGGGAACGTGCCGCGTCATAGCGCTACGCGACGACAACCGCCACTTCGACCGCTTCCTGGCGCTCGGCATAGACCACGTGATAAGCCCGCGCTTGGTCACCATGCAAAGAATCATCGAGAGCATCCAAATCGCCCCTATAGACTCGCTCCTAAAATTGAAAAACGCCGGCCTAAGCATAGTGCGGGCTATCGTCTCAAAGCGCAACTCGGCCGTCGGCAAGCCGCTATACAAGTTATACAACATATTCAAAAAGGGAACCATCGTAGGCGCCGTGGTCAGAGACAAGGCAATCATAATCCCCAAAGGCGGCACGGAAATCGCGGCGGGCGACGAACTGATAATCATCTGCTACGAACAGAACATCCCGTTCGTCAACAGAATCTTTAAAGCGGACTTCGACGAATCGTGATTGTCGGGCGGTCTACGCAAAATCGGCAACCGTTTTTTTAACGGTTTTATCGCTTGGTTGCCGCGCCATATATTATATTATTATCCGATAACGGTTGCCGACGCGGGCGGTTGGAACCGATGTTGAAACCGAAACTAAAACCAAAACTTCTTTTGAAGGGGGATTTTTTATGAAAAAGCTAAGCGTTTTCATCGTCTCGGCGCTTGTCACGTTTTCCGCGGTTTCGTCAAGTTACGCCATTGTCGGAGCCGGGTTTCACTGGGGGTTCGACTACTCGATGAGTATGGAGGACGTAAAGAACGAGAAGGTCGGCATCCCGATGCCCGATGTGTCCGGTTTATCGTTACCGCCCGTATTTGATCCGCAGAACAAAGACTTCATCACAGTCTCCCGGACTAATTGGAAAGCATCGGCGATCAACTTCGGCGGCAAAGTCTACATCGACTTTATTCCAATCATAGAGGCTATAGAGGTTTCCTGTAACTTTGGACTTTGGCAGTACGACGGTTCGCTCCGTTACGCGGACTTCAGCGCCGCAGGGCTTCAGTACATTGCCGCCAATAACGGTAACCTGAGTTACAAAGACGTACCGCTGACCATAGGTAGCGTAGGCTTGCCTGAATACATCGGTTTAAACGGCACTCCATACGCCAAACTGCAGTTGGACGCGACGGTGAGGAAGACAATCGTGGATTTCTGGATCGTCAAGCTGAGCGGCGGTGCCGGGCTCAGTTCGCACTTTTCCACACCGTTGCTAACCGCCAAACTGATAGAGGACGTAGTAGGAGGACAGTTGAGCGATCCCACCAAACTGCAAACGCTGTTGGCGCCGCAGGGTAGCATGAGCAAGGCCATAGTCCAAAAGATCATAGACGAGGCGATGGGTAAACCTATAATAGGTATGCACATACTACTAGGTGTTAAGGCGAAGTTGCCGGTAGTTCCTATAGGTATATATGTGGACGGAAAGTACATGATACCGTTCACCAAGTACGACAGCGACGCGGGCGACAAAAGCATAAACGGTTTCGGCCTACTCTTAAACGCGGGCTTATCGCTGTCGATTTAGGCACTTACTATGGATATTCTAAAAACACTGTTTTTAGGCGTAATTCAGGGGCTAACCGAATTCCTTCCGGTCTCGTCCTCCGGCCACCTCATAATCATCGAAACGTTTATGGGGGGAGGTTCCGAGGCGGAGGGGAGTTCGGCCATGTTCCTGGAAATAGCTTTGCACGTGGCAACCGGGATAGCCGTGCTGTTTGTGTTTCGTAAGGACATCATCAATATCATACGCGGGTGTTTCTCAAAGGACGGGTTTGAGCGAAAAGGGGCGCTCTTTTACTCAAGTTGGGTAATTTTGGCCACTATTCCTGCGGCGCTCGCGGGGGTGCTTTTTAACGACCAAATAGACGCGTTGTTCGATACGTCGAAGGGCAACACCGCCGCGTATATAGCCTCGCTCATGCTGTTCGTTACCGCGGCGTTGCTTATCTTTTCGTCAAAACATAGCGGTATCAACGCTAATAATGTTAAGACAACCGGTATAAATATCGGCGGTCTGACCGTCGTGAAGGCCTTATTGATAGGCGTAACGCAGGCTATAGCCATAATGCCGGGAATATCAAGGAGCGGTTCCACTATCGCCGTTGCGCTTATCCTCGGCGTCTCCCGCGAGGAGGCGGGGCGCTTCTCTTTTATGCTGGCGCTACCGGCGATATTCGGCGCGGCGTTGCTCGACGCGCGACACATCAATTCTATACAATCGGTACTAACGCCTAGTCTCGCCGTCGGCTTTATCGCCAGTTTCGTCGTGGGAATAGTTGCTCTAAAATTTCTATTGACCTTTATAAAAAGGGGCAAGTTGTACTATTTCGGCTACTATTGCGCCGCGGCGGCAATAGTCAGTTTGGTCTGTTTGACGTTCATTCATTAATTTTGAGGGTATAAGCATGACAAAAGAAGACCCGCCCAAACACCTATGGGCCCCGTGGCGCATGTCCTACATCACCGGAGTAGACAAAAAGGATGATGGGTGCATATTCTGCTCAAAGCCGCGTCAAGACCGCGGTTGCGACAAAGACAATTTACTCCTTTATCGCGGGACGAACTGCTTCGTTCTTATGAATCTGTTCCCCTACAACAACGGTCACCTAATGGTAATTCCCTACAAGCACACCTCCGACATTCTCGACATTGACGGCGAGACCTCTTCGGAACTATGGAGTCTCGTTTGCAAAAGCAAGGGCGCCCTCTCCGCCGTAATGCGCCCCGACGGCTTCAATGTCGGTATGAACATAGGGCGCGTCGCAGGCGCCGGGATCGACCAACACATACACATGCACATAGTCCCCAGATGGAACGGCGACACAAATTTTATGCCGGTAGTGGGCGGAACCAAGGTCATATCGCAAGCGCTTTCAGATACATATGACGCGTTGTCGCCGCATTTTTGACACCGGTCACCGGGCGAAATCCGAAACGTCCCACTTCATCAAGCTGATCTTTCCGTCGCGGAGCACGGCGTAGTCGTAGCCGTCCATCCACGCCCCTGTGTTGCAATACTCTCCCTCGCTGAAGCGCAGTATTTCCGCGTAGTGGGTGTGAGCGAAGATCACGAGGTCGCTTTTGCCCGATTTTAGGCGGGCGCGCGCCGCCCGGCGGTACTTTTCCAACACCATAGGCGGTACCCCGGCTTTGCGATTCCTCATTTTTGAAACCGCGGAGACGAACGCGCCAAACCGCACGCCGATATTTGGGTGGATGAGCTTGTAAAACGCCTGCAACGTTTTGTTGCAGAGTAGTGCGTCGAAGAGGCGCCGCGTACGTTTTTGGCCGACCTTGTGTCCGTGGCTGATGTGGACGCGGCGTCCCTGCAACTCCGCGTCGACGCAACCACGGTGGAACGTAATCCCAACGTACTTCTCCAAGAAGTCTTCCACGGCAAAGTCGTGGTTTCCGGCGACATAGCGTACCGGTACGCCGGCCTCGACGATGCCGCGCAGTTCGTGCAATACGGGGAAGTATTCGGGGCGTACGGCGTTTTTGTACTCAACCCAAAAATCGAAGAAGTCGCCCACGATGTAGAGTTCCGCGGCATCGGCGCGTACGTGCGCGGCAAAGCTTCGGAAGCGCGCGCCCCGCGTACGCTCGCCTCCGTTTAGCCCGAAGTGCGCGTCGGAGACGAAGTAGACCGCGTCGCGCCCTACCGACCGTCCGCCGTCAACCGCCTGAGGCGCCTCTACTCCCAAAGATCGCCCGTCGTGTCGAGCTCGCTCGCCATATCGTTGAAGTTGGCGTTCGCGTCGTGTATCGTACCGAAATTGAG
>LIUJ01000270.1:0-297 GCA_001462255.1 Fibrobacteria bacterium GUT77
CGATTGGAGACAGCTAAGGACTGCGGCGAGGTTCAGGCGAGCCACGCTAGCGTAGTGGACTTTTTCAGGGACCGCAACGATGCTATGGCGGAGCGATTCAAGATTATCCGGGGCAAGATTTTCTCCGAGGAAGAGCTATCCGCATACAAAGAGAGCAGCCGATTACCCATACAGATAAACAAAGCCCTGACCCCATTCCGCGCCGTTATGGGGGCCATAAGCCAAAGCGCGTTTGATGCCGAGTTTAGCCCTTTTGACCCCTCCGACCAGCCCTTGGCGGAGATACTCGGCAAGCTG
>LIUJ01000270.1:404-11409 GCA_001462255.1 Fibrobacteria bacterium GUT77
GCGGAGATACTCGGCAAGCTGGCTATATACGAGGCCAAGCAGAATGACGATGACGGCCAGAACACGCAGATGTACCAGAACGCCTATATCACCGGAAGGGCGTATAGGTGGCATTGGGTTGCGCAGGGCGAGGACGGCAAGGCGGAGATAAAAAGCGAGGTTCTGAACCCCTACGCCGTATATTTTGACCCCGACAGCAGAGATGTTATTTCCAGGGCGGATGCCCAATTCGTGGATATATGCCACTGGCTTCTGCCGGAAGACATTGCGGAGAAGTTCCCGCAGGTTGCCAAAGAGATAAGCGGCAACATTGAGGACAGGCTTCTGTTCTCCAGCTTTGAGAAATACGACCACAGCCTTAACCGCAAGCACGAGGACGAGACCGATTTCCACGGCAAAAAGCTTGTGGTGGAGCGTTACTACAGGCTTAAAAACACTCTTATGCTTGCCGTCTGGGCACCCGACACGAGCGACAAGCTGCTTTACAACGGCCCCTACCATACGCAGCCCAAAGACCCCGCCACGGGCAAGGTAATGTTCCCTGTAACGGAGCTTGTGTCTGATAGCATTATGGGCGATAGCGATGGGTTTGTGGAGTTTCTGAAAGACCCTATAAAGATGGTTTCCGCTCTTTATACCCAAATCCTTGAAGCCGCAAGGCATACCGGAAGCGGCTACCTTGTGAACAGAGATGCGTTCGCAACGCCGGAGGAAGCGGACAGGGCGATGAAATACGGCCCCCACGCCAATAAAAGATACGAGCTAAATCCCAAGGCAAACCCAAGCACGGCCTTTGTTCCTATACCGAATGTTTCGCGCCCGACTATAAGCGTTGATGTTCTGGAGCGGATAAAGCTGGAGCTTGACGAGATTACAAGCGCGACAAAGGCATTGCGGGGCGAAAGGGAGGAGAGCGGAACACCCGCCAGCCTTAACCAGCAGCGCATAGAGCAGTCCAACAACCAGCTCAATTCGTTCTTCTCGTTCATAAAAAGATATTTGCAGCAGAATTTGAAGCTCCGCTATGCCTACTGGCGCGAGAGCTACACGGACGAAATGACATTCCGCATCGCAACGCCGCAGGGCGGACAGGAAGCGGTGACTATAAATACGCCGCAGACCGATTGGTGGGGAAACCCCACAGGCGTTAAAACCAACGACATATCCTCGGCGAAGTTTGACATAGTAATTTCCGATAGCTTCAAGTCGCCTACGGCTATGGCTAAGATGGTGGCGGAAATTCTGGAAATGCTGAAGAACCCCGCTATAGCGCAGAATCCGGCTATAGCTCCGGTTCTGGTTGAGGAATACATAGATGCAAGCAAGCTCTCTATGTCCGCAAAGGAAAAGATTAAGCAACAGCAAGCGCAGCAGCAACAAATGCAAGCAATGCAAATGCAACAACAAGGAGTAGCAGCATGATAGCAAGAATACACAGAGACACCGATATGGGCGGTCAGGGAGGCAGCGGTGACACAGGAGCAGCAAGCACTGCTGGAGGCGTATCGCCAGAAACGCAGGGAAGCGGAAGCGGAGGAGAGAGCGGAAGCATTACGGACGGTGAATATGCTACGGGCAATGCTGAAGTCAGCGGAAGCGGAACTGGAACGTCTGGAGCAACGTCTGAACCTGACTGGAACGCCATAAGGCAAAACGATTTGAAAGGGATAGAAATCCCGGAAGAGTATTTGGAAGAGTATGAGCGAAAGGTAACCGAAGGCTTTTTCGACAAGCAACCTGAGCAAGCGGAGGCCCCGGAACAGGCAAGCCAGCCGCAGTACACGGAAGCCGAGAAAAAGCTGATGGCCGAGTTCGGGGCGAAAACACCGGAGGAAGCGTGGGAGAAGGCGAGAGCTTTCAGGAACCAAGCTACCCAAGCGATGGGCAAAGCAAAGGAAGCGGAGGTTCTAAAGCAAAAGCTTCTGAACCAGGCGAACCTTTACCGAGACTTGGCAAAAGGAGTACCTGAAGCATTAGCATATTGGGAGCGAGAGACGGGCGAGAAGTTCCAGATGCCGGGCGCGCAGCAGCCAACCCAGCCGGAGAACCCCTACGCACAGTTCTTGCTCACGGAGGAGGAGATAGCGGATTCGCTTGACCCTAATCTTGGAAGGCAATTCAACGCCAAGATGCAGGTTATGATAGATGCTTTCCAAGAGCAGCAGAAGGCTTTGAACGCGAAGCTGGGAGACGTGGACGAATACAAGTCCTACGTCGAGCAGCAGAGGCGCGAGGCTTGGACTGCCAAGACGAAATCAGATACGCTGGACAGCATCCTCCAAACAATTGAAGCACACCCCGAAGACTACGCGGGACTATCCGGCAAGCCGGCAAGGGCATTCGTGGAACGCTACCTGAGCGAGCGTCCGCGATACCTCTCTGACCCAAGCACAGTGCCGCCTGAGTTCGCGGAACTGCACGAGGTCGTGAACCTGTTCCGCGATAGGAAGGTGTCGTGGGAGGAAGCCCACGCCATACGCAACTACGGCGGAATGAAGGGCAAGCTGGCGGAGGCAAAGAAAGCTTCTGCTGGTTCCACGCCAAAGAAGCCTACGGTCGGCGTTGCCGGTTCGGGAGCGCAAATGAACGCTGCCAACCTAAGCGATGCGCAGATACAAGCGATGGCGGCGGGAAAGATGGATATACCGGAGGAGTGGCTGGAGGACGGGGACATAAGCCCTACCAAAACGCCGCAGAATCTATACAAGCTCATGGTAGGCGTAGCCTAGCATGGGAAAGCAACAATTCAACTAGGAGGCTATAATGGCCGTATTCAACATGAGCGAAGGGTGGTGGAAAACCCAGAGCAAGAAAAAGACGAAAGACAACCAGGTTGGCAGTGTGTGGCTGCAGGTGTCAAACAAGAGGGATGGCTTGCCGTCCATCCCAAACGCAAAGGATGCGAAAGTTCCCAAGGAAGTGCTCCACTACGTGGGCTCGGAATTGGAGAAAAATTCGTTCAAGGTAACCATACCTATGCTGGAAGGGCTGAAGGAAGATGGCGTTGGCGGATTGCAGACGGCTGAGGGCAAGGGCGAAACCGTAGGCGCGCTTTACGCGGATGCGTTCTGGAACACTTCCCGCAAGGTTGTGAACGTGAATGTAAAGGGCGTGGAGCTTCATTCCGTGGCGTATCTTGAAACGGTCAAGGACGCGCATTCAAACATTAGCGATTTCTTCGCCGATGATAAGGATTACGGCTGCCAGATGGCTTTGCTGGAAGGCGGCGACAGGTACATAACGAATGATGACTACTGGAAGGATTACACGGAGCAGAAGACCGCCCCGCGCGCCAAGAGCATACATCCAAACATAGCCTATCCCGGCATGTCCGCAGCTATAACCCGCTCCGCAACCTACGCAACCGATATGGACAACATAGTGAACGAGCTGAAGGATATTCCCGGCAGCGCAAGGTTTAGCCTTGCTTCGCTTGACGGCTGCGTTGATTATGCCCAGAGGCTAAAACCCCTGAACTACAGCGCGAATGGAAACAAGGTGGACTATCTTATACTCGTCAGCAAGGAGCAGGCTCGCCAGCTGAGGCGCGACCCCGAATGGATAGAGCTTATGAAAAGCGCGGAGAAGCGTGGCCCTGATAACAGAGCTTTAAGCGGCATACTAGGCGTTTATCTGAACGCGCTGGTTATCCAAGACATACGCTCCCCGATACTCAACCTGAACGCCAAAAAGTTTGAGTACGTAACACCCGTGGAAGCTAATCTGGATGCCGACAAGTTCTACGGCTATGCCAAGCTCAACCGCAAGCAAGGGGAAACGATGGAGATTGCCCGCGTGCTTGGGGCAGGGGCCATAGGCTGCCCGCTTGTGTACGATATACAGTGGAGCGAGAACAAGAGAGACCACGGATACCAGAACGAGCTTTGCGGCGAGATTGCAAGAGGCTTCAACAGGCTGGATTTCAGAGGCAAGGAAAAAGACGGGAGCGCAAAGATTAAAAACATTTCCTCCGCGTTATACTTCACCCCAACCCCGGCAATAACCTACTAGGAGGATATATGGCTGATTTTAAGTTAGGAGATAGCAACTTCCGCCCGATGAAAGCGGGCTATAGTTTCGTGGAGATAAACGCCACATCTGCAAGCCCCGAAACAAATGCGTTGGTGCCGCTCGGCAAAACCTACAGGAGCATCAAGCCTGTGGCCGTGGCGTGCTCCGCAGGCTCGGCAAGCGTGAAGGTCGTGGACAAGGCAAACGTTAGCTTTACCTCCACGGCCGCCGGAGATGTCACGATAACCTTGGAATGCGAGGGGTGATATGGCTAATCTAATCATAACCGCGAAAGCATCGGCATTCAAAAGCAGGGGCATACACCCAAAGGCGTTCAATTATTTTGAGAACGCCGAAGGCACGCCCTGCATAGTTTTGCCGACAGCTAAGAATGGCACCGTTTCGTGGAACGTGCCGGATACTCCGCTCAACAGGTCTTTGATACGCAAAGACTTCGCTGGTTCGGAGGTATATTCGTGCAAGTCTATAGATATGGAGAATCCAGAGCCGTTTGAGGCCGGAGCGAAAGAAAATGCCGAACCTTGACGATGCCAAACGCAGGGAAGCAGAAAGAATCGCGCGGCAGAAAAAAGAGTACGAGGAGCAGCTGAAACGCTACGAGGAGCAGCGTACCTTCCTTGATTCAATGCTTGACAAGGCATCCGAGGCGAAGGATTTCGTTTACAGGAACCGGAACAAAGATGTCCAGAACAAGCAGATAATGGAGGAAGCGAAGCGGAGGCGGTCTCAATGACCCTCGCTTATATGGTTTCGCTCGTGTATGGCAGCTTCGGCTTCCGCTTCCAGTGCTCGCCGCTTGACGTGCTCTACGCCCTTGATTCGGCGCAGAAAGCCGCGTTCGCCAAGGACTGCCGCGCGTTCATTCGCGATGGCGTTCTGGGCGAGGGCGGAAGCCTGCCCGATGACTGCCGCGAGGTTATAGACTGCGGCGGGGCGGTGGACTTGTTTTCGCGCAAAGCAGACGGCGAAGCCGGAACGCCGCTGCAATACTATATCCGCCCCCCGTCCTTGACGGCGAACGGCGGGCTTACGCTTGACAACTTAGAATTGCTGGGCACCGAACAATCGCAGCTGAACGGCGATGACCTGCCTTTCTACGAAACAGACGAGAAAACCGTCATAGTGCCCCAAGAATGGCGCAGGCAGGTTCTCGTTGAGCCAGCTATAGCCCTGCTTGACGCGGGCTTGTACGGCGACAAGGCTACCCAGGCAAACCTTGACGGGTTTTTCCGCGAATGGTGGCAGGCTATGGATGCGAGGCCTCGCGACCGAAAGCCTATTGATAGCGCGGGGGCTTGGTAATGCGCGAGGCGCGGAACAGAGCAGTAAGCAGGCATTATCCCGTCCAGGAGCAGACGGAGACGGCCAGCTTCAAGTCCGCCGCGCCCGGCCTGCCTACGCACCAGTGCGGCGGAGGGATAATGCCCGAATGCGTGAATATGGACATTCGCCCCGGAAGGCTTGAATTGCGGATGCCTATGCGGAAAATAGCCGATGACATGGCAGCAATTGACATCGCGCCAATCCAGCTTGAGATAGAAGGCGAGAAAAAGGATTACCTCGTATCGCTGGGAAAACACGGAGAACTTCATCTTCTTGCTGATGACGGCGACATAGCCCGAATTGCAGCCGTGCCAGACGACAGCCGCAGAATATACCTCATAAATATATTCAGCGATCTAAACGCGGTCAATCTATTCGACCCGCAAAATAAAGCCGTGACGAAAATGCTTGAAGGCAAGTCTCAATTGCGTGGGCTGGGCATTGGCAAGCCGTATCTAAATCACGAGTACGCATACCGTTCAGGCCAAGGCGGTATCGCGGTCGGGGTTGAGCACGTGGTAAAGAACGCGAAGGGCATTATAACAAGAAGCTCAGGCATAGCAAGGACGGAAATCCTGCCGCTTGTGGATTACGTAGATACCAAAGTGGAGCTAGACTCGCCAGTCACGCACCTGCGGTTTCATTTCTCGGTGGACGATCCCAACGAAATGTATATGCTCGTTGAAATCGCTATCAAGGACTGGGACAGCCTGACATCAAAATTAAGTAAAGATTATTATTTGGGCAACGTGTTCTGGTATCGTTTCCTTTATCCTAACGCGGAGTCTTACGAAGATCCCACCAGGGGGGATTTCATAGCACCGCCAGCCGAAAACTTACTCATCAAGAATGGTTATAGGCAAATCCGCGTTCAGTTTAGCTTTTTGGTGGTGAAAGAGAATGCTAACCTGTCCCTTCTTTCAGGCGACTACGAAGATGACGAGGACAACTACAATCTTGTCCCTATGGAAAACGTCCTGTGCAAGAGCGGCAATAGGCTCTGGGGCTCATACGGGGATAAAGTGGTTTACTCCAACGAGCTTGGCCAGCCTACGCAGGAACAGCGCAAGCCGTCAGCGATGATAGATGCGGATGTAGGAAGCATAGCCGATATATGCGCGCTGGGCGATGACATATATATATTCGGGGCCAAAGGCGTAGCCAAGATAGACAGCGGCAGGCTTGACGAAAAGCCAAGAATCATATCGCTTGACTCCAGCCCGCAAGCTATGAGCCAAGCCCTGCCTAGCTTCGGGATATTCGCGAGGCTGGATTACGCGCTAATGTTCTTTGATGCGGGCACGCTCGCTTACGGCACGGACTGCAAAGGCATAGACATAAACGTTTTCATAGGCAATCTCGCGAAATACGTGAAAGATTTGGAAACGTTCAGGGACAGCCTGTATTTCATCGCGGGAACGCGGCTGTTCAAAATCAATACGGAAGAAAATCTTGGGATAAGCGAGATACGCCACGCGAATATGCTTATCCCTATATCCATTGCGAATCTTGGCGGCAAATCGCTAGCCGTCCTTTACAGCGACGGGGTAAACGGCGGAACATCCGTCTGGGGAATAATGGGCGACTCGTCCGAATACGGAACGGCAGAGCGCGAAGATACCGGAAACATTCGGTACAGCTTCGCTACGGCTATATCCGCCGTCACGGGATTCGTGGAGCACAGCGATACCCATCTTTGCGCCCGGCTGCCCGAAGGAGCAGCCGCAGCGGTGCAAGATGTCTGCGACGGCTTTGTTTACCCGCGCGGCATAGCGGCCAAGGCAGGCAGGGACACGGGGCAGCCCCGCGACTATATCCTACCTGCCGGAAAAGACGGCTGGCAGAGGCCGATAGGCAGGAGCATAGCTATGCGCGTATGCGTTGATTTGCCGTCCCTCAGCAATCAGCAAATGCTGGATATGGCCGAGAACAGGCCAAGCATATACGGCATTAAGACAACGGCTATGCGGCAGGAGGAGGTTCTGAACCCTAATTTCTGCCCTAATAGAATAACGCTTGCGAATATGCTCGCGAGCGAGCAAGGCGTTCTGTTCGTGACCGAGGACGGCAAGCCGCTACTGCCGCCGCCAAGCAAGCCGCCGGAACCGATATGGCTCGTCTCGCAAGACGGAAAGAACCTTATAGCGCAGGAGAAAGGATAATGGCCAAGCAAACGCTTTCAGACACGCCGGAGCAGACCTTGGAGCAAGCGGAAGAGACGGGTTCCGCCTTCGCGGCCTTCTCGGAATCCAAGAACTACAAAATACCCGTTAAAGCAATCAAGGAACGGCTTGACGGCCTGCTGTCCACAATTGAGGCGATGCAGAGCGAAGCGGCGGACATAAAAGCCTCCCTGCTATCCTACGATGGAAACGTGGTCACCGACACGAACATAGAAGCGGATAGCGACAGCGTAACGCTCGCGACTAAGACGGCAAATCTAAAGACCGGGGAGGAAGCCGCATACGCCGATGTTCTACCCGTGGCGACTTTGTCATACGCGGGGGTGATGGACAGCGCGATGTTCCAAGCGTTCACCGATATGCAGGATAGCGTTACAACGATAATGTCCATTGCCATAAATCAGCCGCGAACGGCAGTTGTGAAGGGGCTTGGAAACGAAGATGCTAACGCAACCCTAACATCGGCATTCACGGAAGCTCTTGGCGAGCCTCCGGCAGAAGCGGACAGGCTTATAAACGCAGACAACCAGTCCGAATGGATATTTGACGGCGAAGATTGGCTGATGCTGGCCGTCATACCGCTGAACCTTGCCAGCCAGACAAATGACGGGTTGGTAACCCACAGCACCCTTGACGGGTGCGTAGGCTACTACGTTCACGGCGTTGGGCAGGTGAACGGATGGAGCGACCTCAAATCTCGCGTAGCCGCGAATAAAGAGAGTATCGCCGCCAACGCCTCGGCTATAGCGGGCAAGCAGAACGCCATACCGGGAAGCATTGACAAGGTGTTTACCGATGCTGAAGTGAACACTGCCACTGGCCGACCAGCGAACAGCCTTGCGCGCAGAAGCCCAAGCGGCTACCTATCGGCTAATTACTTCAACCAGCAATCGCCCAACAGCGAGAACCCCATGATAAGCCAGGTGTTCGTGCAGAACTCTGGCGATAATTTCCTGCGCAAGGCAAGCCTCGCCCATCTCAAAAGCTCCCTAGGCGTTGGAGCGGCGTTCCCAGGCTTCGGAAGCGTAAGTGCAATTGGAGCAAGCAACTCGGCAGGCACGGCAAGTACGGCAGCAAGAAGCGACCACATCCACGCTACCCCTGAATGGATTGAGTCTAAGCCAGCTAGCTCAGGAAATTTTGTGCTTATTGAAGGTACTTGTAGATATAATCCTACACTAAGATTAGTGCACGTCAACTTTGCATGGAGATACACAGCAAATGTTACAGCAAGATCAACTCGTATAATGGTTTTACCAAATAATATTCCCTCACCTAGAGAAACAGTTTATTTGTTTTTAAGGAACTGGAATAATTCTTTTTACCATAACTTTTATATAAACGCAGCATGTAATTTCTATTCAGTATCTAATTTTCAGGCTATGACTTCTGATGACGGGTGTGGAATGTGCTTTATGTATGCATATTAAGAGGAACTTATGGACGAAAACGAAATTCCTATAGAAAAGGAGGCAAAAAATGTCAGGGATAATAATGAGTAGGCTGCCGGAATTGGCGGCGGAAGATGTGGACGAAAACGCTTTCGTTCCGGTCGTCATACCAAGCGGGCCAAACGCGGGCAATTACAAGCTAAGGCTGAAGGATTTGCTGGAGACGGCGAAACCTGTCGGCAAATAGAGCTAGCGAATGGAGCAAGCCACTACACAAGCGGTAAGCCAAGGCGGGGCTATAACGACCCTCGCGGATAAAGTGACCTCCACGGAGGCCTTTATACTGCTTGTGATTCTGCTAATCGGAATGGCTATGTGGAAGGTGTGGGGCGAGGTCAAGCATATAATGCTGGAGCGGGAGCACACGACCGAGAAGCGCAACGCCAAAGACCAGGAGCAGGACAAAGAGATTACGGAACTGAAAAGCAAGCTGGAGAGTCACTTTTTTACGCACCAAGGGATAGACAAGAAGCTGGACAGCATTGAGAGCTTGTCCAAAGAGGTTGCGGAGATGAAAGCTACGGTAACGGGGATAAACGTCAAGCTGGACGTGCTCTTGGAACGCCGGATAAGCAAGCCTAAATTGCCGTGATTTTCCGGTTTTGGGTTGTTTTGGGTTGCTGGCGGTTGCTACGGGCGGTTTTTCCGTGGCGGGATTTTGTATATTGTTAAGCAGAAAATCGGAGTTCGCATTATGATAGATAGAAATAATAACTTAGAAAGTGTTTCCGCCCGCATAAATGAGAATGGCAGGCTGCAGCTGATACCGGAAAACAATGAGGAGGTATCGGTTGTTGATGTTGCTCCGGCAGTTAAAGAGGGTGTAGACCACATGATTGCCAATAACTTCTTTCTGGAGTAATTGAATGTATCAGGACGATGAGCAAAAAGAATGTGAATCTAAAATTTGGTGGGACGATATAAAGAAATTAGCAAACGGGCTTGAATCGGCGTTAAACAAGAAAGGAAACAAAAACTCCATTTTCGTTCAGCTTAATGAGACGAAAATGGATTTGGCTTTGAAAATGTATGAACGCTCTTGGTGGATATTCAAGACATTCATTTATAGGGAAAAAGCCGAGAAAGAGCGTATAGACAGGCATAAGATTATTTCCTTGTATATCCTATCTATTTTGGCGATAAGACCTTTTGATGTCAGGGTGCACCCGCAGAAGAAAGAGATAGTTTATCTGGAAAATACAGACCCCGAAAATAGGGATTTGTTTTTGGTGAATGAGTTGTTCGCTTTTCGCGTTATGCAGATATTGCTCTTTGCGTGGGATAAGAACAAAGGGAAGAAAATTTTTGGGATAAACGGCAATGAAAGCAAGTGGCTTTTGATTTTGCTTAATAATATCAAGCTGAATTTGGAAAACATGAAGGTTTCGTTTATATCTAGCGACCCGTCAAATGTAATCAGTATTTTGTCTTTGGCTCAAATCGTCTATTACATAGAGCAGGTTTACGTATAGCCCCCGCCCCAAGCTCCGTGCCTTGCGGGAGGGTTAGTAGCAGTCTCGGTATCTTCCTGCACCAACACATTCATAATCTCTGTCGTCTGCGGGTGCAGGTTCAGGTGGTTCATATATCGGTTCATATCCTTTAATCTTTGGGTAAATAAATCTCATATAATATACATAGGGAAAAGAAATGCAGTTTTTGAAAACTGTGTCTTTTAAAATAGGTTCTTCTACGAAATTAACTTTGTAATCCTCTCCATAAGTTTTAATCATAACGGAATTTATTATATCGTTTCNNNNACGACTAACCTCTTTATGTCCATTCATCGTTTTTTTTATATCATCATCATAATCAATAGCGTTAATATGCAAAGCTACAGAACTTAAATAATTACATCCTTCATTTTTTGAAAACTCTTTGCAAAAAATGCTTGTATTTTTATTTAATTTAACAACACCCATTAAAAAATTTATTCCAGAATAATTCCCATCTGATATTGCAACCCACCTGCAACTATCGTTTTCGCAAACCATTTTTCCAAGATACTCAAAATCA